>JAOPYP010000431.1 GCA_025964635.1 Actinomycetes bacterium
GGCTGGGCGGACGGCGTCCTCGCGGCGGCCCGGCCCGGGGGCGGGGCGGCGCCCGGGGCCGCGTCCGGGGCCGCGGAGGTGGTCCGGGACACCGTGGACGCCCTGCTTGGCGTCGTCCTCTAGGGACGGACTGCCCCTCGGTGCAGCACTGTCACTATGTGCCATCAAACTTTGTCCAGGTCTTTCCGCGTGGCTGCCTGGCCTGGTGACGGGCGGAGGGTGCCGGCGGTCACTCGTGGGGGCGCAGCGCGGGGTCGCGGGGGGCAAGGGTGCCAGGCAGCGCCGATCTTGACTGCCGGAGGAGACCCTCGGCTGCGGGGCGCCGGCCGTTAGCGCCACTTTGATTGCAATATGGCAGCGGTAGATGCATATGCAAGCATGCCTACGTCAATCACGATCCGTGACGTACCGGACGAGACACGGGACGAGCTGGCCGCCCGCGCCGCCCTGACCGGCCGGTCCCTGCAGGAATACCTCCGCTCAAAGCTCGTCGAGCTAACACGCCAGCCGGATGCCGAGACGCTGGTCGGGCGGATCCGTTCCCGGAAGACCGCGACAAGCTCATCCCTGCCGCCGGACCGGATCCTCGCGCACCGTGACGCGGATCGCCGGTGACACTGGTCATCGATGCGTCGCTGGTCGTGTCCGCCCTAGTCGACTCGGGCGCCACGGGGACCTGGGCGGAATCGCTGCTGGCCGCCGAGCCGCTGAGTGCCCCACATCTGATGCCGGTCGAAGCGGCCGATATCCTGCGCCGCGCGGCGGCGGCGGGCGACATTTGTGCTGATGCCGCCTCCATGGCCTATGCCGACCTGCTCGACCTGCGGGTAGAACTCTTCCCCTACGCGCCATTCGCCGCCCGGACATGGGAGCTGCGTCAGAACGTGACCTGCTCCGACGCCTGGTACATCGCACTCGCAGAGTCTCTCGGGTCCAAGATCGCAACCCTCGACCTTAGGCTGGCTCGGGCACCAGGACCCCGTTGCGGCTTCGAGACGCCGCCCGCAGCGGCCTGATCGCTCGGACATGCAGCTCATTTCCTGCGGCTGCTGATGGGACCGGGGTTCCCTCCGAGGCAACCAGGGCGTGTGCGCTAGATGCTGCTGGTCTGGTTCTGGCCGTCCTTGGTCCGGTACTGGCCGTCCCTTGGTCCGGTACTGGCCGTGGCGGGCCTAGAGTGATATCGAAGAGCGATATCACTCTTCTCGACCGCATCCCGGAGTCACCGATGACTGACGTCCCCCCGGACCCGTCCGATCGTCCCGACCCGGCTCAGCCCGCCGGTCCGCCTGAGCCGGCCGGTCCGCCCGAGCCGCCCGGTCCCCCGGGGCCGGCCGGTCCTCCCGAGCCGCCCGGTCCTCCTGAACCGTCCGGTCCCCCCAAGCCGGCCGGCCCGCCGGAGCCACTGGGGCGTTCTGAGCCATCCGGACTTCCCCAGGCGCCCGCCTCCCCGGACCAGCTCGGGCCGTTCATCCCGCCCGAGCCCCCGGCCAATGCCGAGGACGTCGACGCCGTGCGGCTGCTCGTCCAGGCCGTCGGGCAGCTGCCGGCGCCGGACCGTGACCGGGTGTACGCGTGGCTGCTGCGCACCGGGATGCGGCCGTCGCCAGCGGGAGGGCCGGGCCCGCTGGCCAGGGGGCTCGGCTGGGCGCTCGGCCCGCAGACCGGGGCCCACACCCAGACCCGCGAATGGGGGGCCATGGTGGTGGCCGATCTGGTCCGCGGCTCGTCCTCACCGGCGCAGCAGATGGTGCCGGTCCGGTTCTCGGCGGACCAGCACGCCCGGCTGCGGGCCTGGTGCGCGGGGCACGGCTTCTCGATGGCGACGGTGATTCGCGGCCTGGTGGACCGTTTCCTGGAGAGCCAGCAGCCCGAGCGGGGCTAAGGCGGGCCCGGCCCTCCTTAGCCGCGCGGGCTGATCTCGGCCCGGCGCAGCAACTTCTGGCCCGGATCCAGTTCGACGGCCAGGGTGAGCCCGGCGTGCTCCCCGTCGAGCTGCACGACGGTGCTGGTCTGCCCGTTGCCGCCGCAGAACGCGCCGGGCCGGCATGATCCCGCCCAGGCGCTCGCCATCCGCAGCTGGCGGAGCAGCAGGCCCGTGTCGAGCAGCCCGGACACGGGCAGCTCGGCGGGCCACGGGGGCGCGCCATCCGTCAGCGACGCGTTGAGCAGGTCGATCAGCGCCTGGGTCTGCCGCCCGAGCGGGGAGTCGGCCGCGGGCGGCACGGTGAGCGCCAGGGACTGGACCCGGGGCGGGTTCTCGGGCGTGAGCTGAATCTCCACCTGCGTCTCGCCGTGCTCGCCGCGGAGCCACCAGCGGCAGTGCGCGGGGGAGTCGAACTCCGGCGGACGCGGCGCCACGCGGTCCGGTGCCCCGGCCTCCTGTATGCCCGTGTCCTGTGGGCCGGTGTCCTGTGGGCCGACGTCCTGTGGGCCGGTGTCCTGGGCGGCGGGAGCCGGTGCCCCGAGGCGTTCCCACATCCGGGCGATCTTCGAGCGGCGCCGGTCCAGCGGCTCGTCCAGGGCGACGTTCTCCGCGAACAGCCGCTCCGCCACCCCGTCGTCCCAGCGGGCCAGCAGCTGGTTGACCACCTCCTGGGCCCGCAGGGTTTCCGGCCAGGGGCCGCCGGGCGCGGGCGCCGGGCCCTGGACCCTCAGCCCTGCTCCGCCTGCGACCTTCTGGTCTTCGGCCGCGGCGGCCCGCAGCACCTCCTCCATCAGCCTCGCGGCCAGCACCGATGCACCCGCGTAGGTGCTGTTGGCCAGCACGATCACGCCGAGGCCGGTCTCCGGATGCCAGCGCATGTGACTGCCGAAGCCCGGATAACCGCCGCTGTGGTAGACCAGCCGTCCCCACGCGCTGGTCTCCTCGGTGAACAGCCCGAACCCGTACCCGTACTGGCTCGCCGCGGCAGGATCGCCCGGGAACCGCAACTGCGCCTGCGGCATGGTGACGGCGGGCTGCTGCATCTCGCGCCGGGTGGCCGGGGCCAGCGGATGGGGATCGCCGCCCCGCTCCCCGCCCGGCGGGAAGGCCGAGGCGAAGCCATCCACCCAGCGGGCCAGATCGCGGACCGAGCTGAACACCCCGCCCATCGGGGCGAACGCACCGAGGGGGTCCGGGGTGAGCTCGGTCCAGCCCTCCGCGCCGCGGGCGTATCCGCGGGCCAGCCCCCCGGGGTCGAACTCCGCGGCCTCGAACCCGGTCCGGGTCATCTGGAGCGGGTCGAGCACCCGGGCCCGGACGAAGTCCGGGTAGTCCGCCTGGGCCACGGCCGAGATGACCCGCCCCAGCACCGCGTAGCCGAGGTTGGAGTACTCGAAGCGGGTGCCCGGTGCCCAGGCCGAGCGCACGCCCCGGGCCAGGATCGCCGCGAATTCGGGCAGCGGGGTGCCCTGCTGCCGGTCACCCCACGGGTCGTCGGTCGGGAAGCCGGCGGTCATCGTGAGCAGGTGCCGCAGCGAGATGGCCGGTGAGTCGTCCGTCACCCCGGGCTGGCCGCGCAGTTCCGGGACGAAGTCGGTCACCGGATCGTCCAGCCGGAGCAGGCCCGCGTCGCGCAGCGCCAGGAGCGCCGACGCGGTGAAGCTCTTGGTCATGGAGGCGATGCGGAACACCGTGTCCGCGCCGGGCGGCGGCCCGCCGAGCCAGCCCTGGCCTACGCCCCCCTCGTGGGCAAGGGCCCCGCCGGCCACGATCCCGTAGGCGATGGCTGGCTGGCCCTCACCGCGCTGGTAACTGCGCACGATCTCATCAGCCGCCCCGGCGGCACCGGGCGGAAGACCCCGCGCGTCGGCGGGACGGGCGGAGCCGGGCTCGGCTGGCCGGTCGGGCATGCCTGTCCTCCAGATCAACGGAGTCCTCCAGATCAACGAACGGGTCCGGGCCGGGGCAGCCCGGACCGGAAAGGCGCTGCCACGTAATATGTCACCCGGTCCGGCGCCGACGGCTGGCGGACTGCCCTCGCCGGGGTGAGGGGCCTCGGTCGCCGCCCACCAGGTGGCCGGCGAGGCGGCCGGGTGAGGCGGAGAGTGGGTGCCATGACTGCGCGCGAGACCAACTGGGCCGGCAACGTTGTCTACCGGGCCGCCCGCGTGGCCCGGCCCCGCAGCGTCAGCGAAGCCCGGGAGCTGGTTGCCGTACCCGGCCGGGTACGGGCGGTCGGCACCGGCCACTCGTTCAACCGCATCGCCGACACCCCGGGAGTGCTGATCTCGCTCGCGGACCTGCCCCCGGTTATCGACATCGAGCCGGGCGGCGCGGCGGTCACCGTGGCGGGCGGAGTCCGTTTCGGCGAACTCACGGGGCGGCTCAACGCGGCCGGCTATGCCCTGCCCAGCCTGGCCTCGCTGCCGCACCTGTCGGTGGCCGGGGCGGTCGCCACCGCGACCCACGGTTCGGGGGACGCTCACGGGAACCTGGCCACGATCGTGTCGGGCCTGGAGCTGATCACCGCCGACGGCGACGTGCGCACCCTGCGCCGCGACACGGGAGGTGAGGAGTTCCGCGGGAGTGTGGTCGGGCTCGGCTCCCTCGGCCTGGTCACCGCGCTGACCCTGGACCTCGTCCCGGCGTTCAGCGTCCGGCAGTACGTCTACCAGGGGCTGCCCACGGCCATGCTGCAGAGCCACTTCGATGAGATCTTCAGCAGCGCGTACAGCGTCAGCGTGTTCACGAACTGGCAGGGTGACCGGCACAGCCAGCTCTGGCTCAAGATCCGCGACGACGAACGGGACGGGTGGCGGCCGGCCCCGCGGTGGATGGACGCGACGCTGGCCGACCGGCAGGTCCACCCGATCCCGGGCGGGGACCCGGGCCACGCCACCGAGCAGCTGGGCGTTCCGGGGCCCTGGCACGAGCGGCTGCCGCATTTCCGGGTGGAGTTCACCCCCAGCAGCGGACAGGAGCTGCAGTCGGAGTACCTGGTGCCCCGGCAGATGGCGGCGGGCGCGTTCGACGCCCTGGCCAGCCTGGCCAGCCTGCTGGCCCCGGTCGTGCAGATCGCCGAGATCCGCACCGTGGCCCCGGATGACCTGTGGCTGAGCCCGAGTTACCAGCGGGACACGGTGGCCCTCCACTTCACCTGGATCAAGGACATGGCCGCGGTGACCCCGGTGATCGCCGCGATGGAACACCTGCTCACGCCGCTCGGTGCCCGCCCGCACTGGGCCAAGGTGTTCGGCATGCCCCCGCACGTGGTGCGCGCCCTGTACCCGCGGTCAGCCGGCTTCCGGGATCTGCTGGGCCGCTACGACCCGGACGGCAAGTTCCGTAACGGCTTCATCGACAAGTACTTCCCGGCCCGCGCTGACTGATTCCGGCCGGGTCCTGAGCACCTCCCGGACGGCGCTGAGCCTGGGCGCCCTGAGCAGTCCCGGGCGCCGGTCAGCTGCCGCTGGGCTGGGGCACGTGGCACGCCACCTTGGGATTCACTCCGACGTAGTTCAGCGGGCCGGCGAGAATCGTCACCACGATGGTGCTGGCTTTCGTGCAGCTCGAGATGGAGCCGCTGTAATAGTGCCGCTGGGCTCCAGCAATAGCCCCGATGACCAGCCAGATTATGAGTAGGGCCGAGCCTAGGCGCACGGCTACCTCCAGTAAATGAGTTCGCTGGAGCGCGTCATGCGCCGCCCAGGTCCGTAATGTCCGGGTCAGCCTATCGCTAAGGCGCCCTCTCGTCCGCTCATGCGCCGATGGTCCTTTCGTGCCGGAAAACGCACCGCTCGGCCGGTGGCCTCCTCCATGCGTGACCCCGGCCCGCGCCATTTGTCAAGACGACTTTCCCTGTCGTGGACAGATGTGCGAACTTCCTGCGTGACGTGCTGCATTATCCACAGAACGTCATTCTGTGCTGGCCCCCGGGGGGTCGCGCCCAGCAGCCTGAGGTCATGAACAACACACCTTCGGTCTCAGGTTCCAGCGCGTTCTCCCGTCAGCCCCGGGTGCGGGTCAGTTCCCCGGCCGACGTGCTCGCCGTCGTGCCGCACCTGCTCGGCTTCCATCCCGGCAAGAGCCTTGTCGTCATGGGGGTCGGCCGGCCGCGGGCCCGGGTCCAGCTGGCCTTCCGCTACGACCTCCCTGATCCGCCGGACCCCGTCCACGCGGCGGACATCGCCGAGCACGCCGCCGAGGTGCTCCGGCATCGCCGGCTCAGCAGCGTGATCGGCGTGGGGTACGGCCCGGGCGCCCTGGTCACTCCCGTCGCGGACGCGCTGGCTGCTGCCCTGCGGGAGGCCGGGCTGCGGTTACACGAGCTCATGCGGGTCGAGGACGGCCGCTACTGGTCCTACCTCTGCCAGAACCCCGGGTGCTGTCCCGCGGACGGCGTGCCGTTCGACGTCCGCGCGAATCCGGCGGCGGCCGCCATGACCGTGGCCGGCCTGGTCGCCTACCCGGACCGGGCGGCGCTGGCCGGCACCCTCGCCCCGGTCACCGGGGCCGCGGCCCGGTCCATGGGCCAGGCCACTCACCAGGCCCGGGAACGCGCCGCGGACCTGATCGCGCAGGCGTCCGGCCCCGGCGCGGGACGGCCGGCCCGGTTGCTGGTGGAGGCGGGGCGGCGCGCCGTGCAGGAGGCCATCGGCACCTACCGGGCCGGCGGCCGGCTGGTGGCCGACGAGCCGGTGGCCTGGCTGTCGGTCGTCCTGGCTCACCTCGCGGTCCGGGACGACGCGTGGTCGCGGATGGATCCCGGCTTCCGCGCCGCACACCTGCGCCTGTGGACTGACGTGGTCCGCCGCGCCACCCCGGCCTACCTCCCGGCTCCCGCGTCGCTGCTGGCCTTCACCGCGTGGCAGTCCGGCGAGGGAGCGCTGGCCAACATCGCGATCGACCGGGCACTGGCCGCCGACCCGGGGTATTCGCTGGCCCAGTTGCTGCGCGGCATCATGGACGCCGGGGCGCCGCCCTCGGCCGCCCGGGTCCCGATGACGCCCGAGCAGGTGGCCGCCAGCTATGACCTGGCAGAATCCGGGGCACCGGAACAGCCGGGCGGCCAGGTGAAGCCGGGCTGCGGGCGGAAGGGCCCCCGCAAACAGCCGTCCCGGTAGCGGCGGGCGCAAAGCCGCCCGGCGCAGCCGCAGGCGAGCAGGCTGGGTGGGGATGCATGGATGGCTGGGCGGCGGGACGTGGGCGGGGGTTCAACGCGACAGCTACCGCAAGGTAAACTTCCCCCGCCGTTCGCCGGAGTCGGCCGGGAACTTGCCCACATCAGCCCGCTGCGCTCGCCCTCAGTCTCGGGGCCGGGCCGGCCCCGAGCGAGGAGAGGCAGAGTGACTGACTCTAGCAGTAGCGGAACGGGATCACAGAGTAATCATGGTGGCTCCGTGGATGTACATGCCGTCAGCGTGACGGAGCCCCCCGCCGGTACCGCGCCGGCCTTGCCTGCCGGGGTACGGCAGGCGCACGAGGCCGCGGTGGCCAGGATTCAGCGGGCCTACGCCGCGGTCCCCACGGGCGCGAAGGTCAGGCTGGCCAAGCGCACCTCCAACCTGTTCCGCTTCCGCGATCAGACGGCCGGGTCCCGGGCCGCCGAGCTGGACGTCTCAGCGTTCAGCCAGGTGCTGCACGTGGACCCGGGGTCCCGGACCGCCGTGGTGGGCGGCATGACCACCTACGAGGACCTGGTGGACGCGACGCTGCCGCACGGCCTGATGCCGTTCGTGGTGCCCCAGCTGAAGACGATCACCCTGGGCGGCGCGGTCACCGGCCTGGGCATCGAGTCCACCTCGCTGCGCCTGGGCATGCCGCATGAGTCGGTTCTGGCGATGGAGATCCTCACCGGGGACGGCGAGGTGGTCACGGCGACAGCGGACAACGAGCACGCGGACCTGTTCCGCGGATTCCCGAACTCCTACGGCACCCTGGGCTACGCCCTGTCGCTCACGATCGAGCTGGAGCCGGTGGCGCCGTTCGTGCACCTGCGGCACTTCCGCTTCCGCGACCCAGAGACCTGCATGGAGGCCGTCGCGAAGATCGCGGCTGAGGGCAGCTACGAGGGCCACCGGGCGGATTTCCTGGACGGCGCCATGTTCAGCCTGGACGAGATCTACCTCACGGTGGCGGCGTTCAGCGACGTGGCCCCTTGGACCAGCGACTACACCGGCAGCCAGATCTTCTACCAGTCGCTGCGCGGGCCTAGGGAGGACTTCCTCACGGTCCGCGACTACCTGTGGCGCTGGGACACCGACTGGTTCTGGTGCTCCAAGCCGTTCGGAATGCAGAACCCGGCGATCCGCAGGCTCTGGCCGCGCCGCTACCGGAGGTCGGACGTGTATCGCCGGCTGGTCGCCTTCGACCGGCGGCACGGCCTGTCCGGCAAGCTGGCCGAGCGCCGCGGGCAGCCGGCGCGCGAGGACGTCATCCAGGACGTCGAGATCCCGGTGGGCCGGGGCGCCGACTTCCTCCGGTTCTTCGCCGCCGACGTGGGCATGAGCCCGGTCTGGCTGTGCCCGCTCCGGCTGCGCAGCGATCAGGCCTGGCCGCTCTACCCGCTGGCCCCCGGTGAGGTGTACGTGAACTTCGGCTTCTGGGGGATGGTCCCGCTCCCGCCGGGCCGCGCCGATGGCTACCACAACCGGCTGGTGGAGGACGAGGTGGCGGCGCTCGGCGGGCACAAGGGCCTGTACTCGACGTCGTTCTACACCGAGGAGCAGTTCTGGGCGAGCTACAACGGGCCCGCCTACTCCGCGCTCAAGCAGAGGTACGACGGCGGTGGCCGGCTAGCCGGCCTGTATGAGAAGTGCGTGCGCGGCCAGTAAGACCGCACCCGGAACCGGACGCGGTCAGCAGCACCAGAGTAAAGCCGGACGCGGCACGGCAGGGCAGGCAGCAGGAGGGATGGCAGGGATGGCGCTAGCCGAAGTGTTCGAGAAGGTGGCGGGCCCCGACGCCCCCGTGGAGTTCCGCGCCTACGACGGGAGCCGGGCGGGCGTCGAGGACGCCCCGGTGCGGATCACCGTGCGTTCCCCGGTGGCGGTGTCCTACCTGGCCCAGGCGCCGGGCGCGCTCGGCCTGGCCCGCGCGTACGTGTCCGGGCACCTCGACGTCGAGGGCGACATGTACGACGCCCTGTCCCGGATGGTCCAGGCCCAGCAGGTGCACATCGACCTGCCTGAGCGGCTCCGGCTGCTGCAGGATCTGGGCGGCCCGAGGCTGCTGCTGCCCCGGCTACCACCGCCGCCGCAGGAGGTCAGGGTGAACCGCCGCTGGATCGCCGGGCGGCTGCACTCCAAGAAACGCGACGCCACGGCCATCTCGCACCACTACGACGTGTCCAACACGTTCTACGAGTGGGTGCTCGGCCCGTCGATGGCCTACACCTGTGCTTGTTACCCGCGCTCTGACGCGTCCCTGGAGGAGGCCCAGGCCTACAAGCACGACCTGGTCGCCCGGAAGCTGGGCCTGCGTCCCGGCATGCGGCTGCTCGACGTGGGCTGCGGCTGGGGGGGCATGGTCCGGCACGCGGCCCGGGAGTATGGCGTCAAGGCGCTCGGCGTGACCCTCTCGGCGCAGCAGGCGGCCTGGGCGCAGCAGGCCATCGAGAAGGAGGGCCTGGGGGGCCTGGCCGAGGTCCGCCACCTCGACTACCGCGACGTGCCCGAGGGGGAGTTCGACGCGGTCAGCTCGATCGGGCTGACCGAGCACATCGGCCGGGCGCAGCTGCCCGGCTACTTCGCCTTCCTGTACGGCAAGCTACGGCCCGAGGGGCGGCTGCTGAACCACTGCATCACCCGGCCCGACAACCAGCGCCCGGGCCGCGTGGTCGGCGGTTTCATCAACCGCTACGTGTTTCCCGACGGTGAGCTGGAAGGGCCGGGCTACCTGCTGTCGCTGATCCACGACACCGGCTTCGAGGTGCGGCACGAGGAAAACCTGCGCGAGCACTACGCGATGACCCTGGCCGGCTGGTGCGCGAACCTCGACGAGCACTGGGACGAGGCCGTGGCCGAGGTCGGCGAGGGCACCGCCCGGGTCTGGCGGCTCTACATGGCCGGCTCGCGGCTCGGGTTCGAGCACAACGTCGTCCAGCTGCACCAGATACTCGGCGTCCGGCTGGGCAGCGACGGCCAGGCGGGCATGCCGTTGCGGCCCGACTGGGAGCCGCAGGCCCGGGTGTCCGCGGCCGGCTAGCCGCCCCGCGCGCCCGGCTGGCCGGCTGGCCCGCTGGGTGAGTGGGTGGACGGGTGGATGGGTCCGGCGGGCGGCCGGGCCGGGATGGCGGACAATGGACGGCATGGAAACTGCGCAGCCCGGGCCCGGCGGCCCGGTCCGTGACATCGTCCTGCTTGGCTCGACCGGCTCGATCGGGACCCAGGCCGCGGACATCGTGCGGCGCAATCCTGGCCGGTTCCGGCTGGCCGGGCTGGCCGCGGGCGGGGGCCATCCCGGCCTGCTGGCGGCCCAGGCCCTCGAGTTCGCTGCCGAGGTGGTCGCCGTGGCCCGGGAGGACGCCGCGGGCGAGGTCCGCGAGGCGCTGCGGGCCCAGGCGTCGGCGGCCGGTCATGCCCGCCCGCTGCCCAAGGTCCTCGCGGGCCCGGACGCGGTGGCGGAAGTCGCCACCTGGCCCTGTGACGTCGTGCTGAACGCCGTCACCGGATCGGTGGGCCTGGCCGCCACGCTGGCCGCCCTGGAGGCCGGCCGGACGCTGGCCCTGGCCAACAAGGAGTCCCTGATCGTGGGCGGCCCGCTGGTCGCGGGCAAGGCGGCCCCCGGCCAGATCGTGCCGGTCGATTCCGAGCACTCGGCCATCGCCCAGTGCCTGCGCGGCGGCCGCGCCAGCGAGGTGGGCCGCCTGGTGCTGACGGCCAGCGGCGGTCCTTTCCTCGGCCGCGGCAAGGACGAGCTCGAGCACGTGACCCCGGCCCAGGCCCTGGCCCACCCGAACTGGGACATGGGGCCGGTCGTCACGATCAACTCGGCGACGCTGGTCAACAAGGGCCTCGAGCTCATCGAGGCGCACCTGCTGTTCGGCATCGGGTTCGACCGGATCGAGGTGGTGGTGCACCCGCAGTCGGTCATCCACTCCATGGTCGAGTTCACCGACGGCGCGACCATCGCCCAGGCCAGCCCGCCGGACATGCGGATCCCGATCGCGCTCGGGATGGCCTGGCCGGACCGGGTCCCCGACGCGGGGCCGGCCCTCGACTGGAGCCGCGCACACAGCTGGACCTTCCAGCCGCTGGACCACGAGGCGTTCCCGGCCGTCGGGCTGGCCCGGGAGGCGGGCCGCACCGGCGGCACCGCCCCGGCCGTCTACAACGCCGCCAACGAGATCTGCGTGGAGGCATTCCGGGCCGGCCGGATCGCGTTCCCCCGAATCGTGGACACGGTGGCAAAGGTAGTCTCTGACCATCAGAGCGCGGCCGGGGACGCGGTCACCCTGGAGGACGTGCTTGACGCGGATCGCTGGGCGCGGATCCGGGCCCTGGAACTGACTGGCGGAGGACGAGACGGCGTGCGTGAGGCCCACAGCGGGACACGCCGAGAGGGGGAGTCGGCCGGATGACCCTGCTCGGCTGGATCATCTTCATCTTCGCCCTGCTCTTCTCGATCATGCTGCACGAGGCGGGTCACTTCGTCACGGCGAAGAAATTCCGGATGAAAGTCACCCAGTTCTTCGTGGGTTTCGGCCAGACCCTCTGGTCCCGGGTCCGGGGCGAGACCGAGTACGGCATCAAGGCCATCCCCGCGGGCGGATTCGTCAAGATCGTCGGCATGACGGCCCTCGAGGACGTGGATCCCGAGGACGAGCCGCGCTCCTTCCGCAGGCAGCCGGGCTGGCAGCGGATGATCGTGCTGGCCGCCGGGTCGTTCATGCACTTCGCGCTGGCCTTCGTGCTGCTGTTCATCCTGGCCGGGGGGATCGGCCTGTCCAACACCAACTCCTCCACGGTCGGGGCCATCGACCCCTGCGTGCCGATCAGCATCACCGCGACCAGCTGCACCAAGTCCAATCCCGCGTCCCCCGCGGTCAAGGCGGGGATCCGCACCGGTGACAAGATCATCGCGCTCGGGGGCACGCGCGTGCACAGCTGGAATCAGCTGGGGGCGGCGATCCGGGCGCAGAAGCCGGGCACCCCGGTGGCGGTCACCGTGCTCCGGAACGGCCACCTGCTGACCCTGCATCCCTCGATGGCCGTGGTCAACGGGCGCAAGGGGTCCTACCTCGGCGTCTCCCCCGCGGTACTCTTCGCGACGGTGAACCCGATCCGCGCGGTCACCTATGCGGGCTCGGAATTCGGCCAGATCGTGGTCGGCTCGGTCAAGGCCCTGGGCAGCATCCCGAAGGCCATTCCCGAGCTGTTCGCGAAGAACCGGAGCAGCACCGCGGGCGGCAACGTGACCAGCGTGGTCGGCGCGGGGGAGTACACCGGGCAGGCCTTCGCGGCCAAGGTCGGCTGGCAGACCAAGGTCTCGATCGTGCTGTTCATCGTGATCTCGCTGAACATCTTCGTCGGCCTGTTCAACCTGCTGCCCCTGCTCCCGCTGGACGGCGGCCACCTGGCCGTGGTCATCTACGAGCAGATCCGGTCCTGGATCGCCCGGCTCCGCCGCCGGCCCGACCCGGGACTGGTGGACATGCGCAAGCTACTGCCGCTCAGTGTCGGGGTGTTCGCCCTGCTGGTCGGCTTCGGCCTGCTGCTGATCATGGCGGACCTCGTGAACCCGGTCCACATACCCCAGTGAGGGTGATGCGGACCAGTGGCCCGCCCGGGGATGGTCTTGCCCGGGGCGGTGGTTGGTGCAAGTGGTGCGGACGTGAACGCAGATATCTGGATAACGCGGCCCTTCGGCTAAGACACCCTTTGACCAGGACACAGTGAGGGATAAAGGATCATGAGTATTGATCTAGGCATGCCACAGCCCGCGGCTGAGCCCCTGGCGCCGCGGCGGAAGTCGCGCCAGATCATGGTGGGCAAGGGCAAGCATGCGGTCCCGGTGGGCGGCGGTGCACCGGTGTCGGTGCAGTCGATGTGCACCACGGTGACCGCCGACGTCAACGCCACACTGCAGCAGATCGCGGAGCTGACCGCGTCAGGCTGCCAGATCGTCCGGGTCGCGGTGCCGTCGCAGGATGACGCGGACGCGCTGCCGGAAATTGCCCGCAAGTCGCAGATCCCGGTGATCGCGGACATTCACTTCCAGCCCAAGTACGTGTTCGCCGCCATCGACGCGGGCTGCGGGGCGGTCCGGGTCAACCCGGGCAACATCAAGGCGTTCGACGACAAGGTCGCGGAAATCGCCCGGGCGGCGTCGGCGGCCGAGATCCCGATCAGGATCGGCGTGAACGCGGGCTCGCTCGACAAGCGCCTGCTGGCCAAGTACGGCCGGGCCACCGCCGCGGCCCTGGTGGAGTCGGCGCTGTGGGAGTGCTCCCTGTTCGAGGAGCACGGCTTCACCGACATCAAGATCTCCGTGAAACACCACGACCCGGTCGTCATGATCGCTGCATACCGGCAGCTGGCCCAGGCCTGCGACTACCCGCTGCACCTCGGGGTGACCGAGGCCGGGCCGGCCTTCCAGGGGACGGTCAAGTCCGCGGCCGCGTTCGGCGCGCTGCTCGCCGAGGGGATCGGGGACACCATCCGGGTGTCGCTGTCCGCGCCCCCGGTCGAGGAGGTCAAGGTGGGCAACGCGATCCTGGAGTCGCTCGGCCTGCGCGACCGCGGGCTGGAGATCGTGTCCTGCCCGTCCTGCGGCCGGGCCCAGGTCGACGTGTACACGCTGGCGGACCAGGTCACCGCGGGTCTCGAGGGGCTGGAGGTACCGCTGCGCGTGGCGGTGATGGGCTGCGTCGTCAACGGCCCCGGCGAGGCGCGCGAAGCGGACCTGGGCGTCGCGTCCGGTAACGGCAAGGGGCAGATCTTCGTCAAGGGTGAGGTCATCAAGACCGTGCCCGAGTCGCAGATCGTGGAGACCCTCATCGAGGAGGCCATGAAGCTCGCCGAGGCCATGGCGGGCGAGGTGCCGCCCGCCGCGCCCGAGGTCAGCGTCTCCTGACGGTCAGCCAGCCGGGAAGCTAGCCGGCGGCCAGCCGCGCCACCGCGTCCACCACCGTGGCGCGGCGGCGGCCGCGGTCCGGCGCGGCCTGGCCGAACTCCGGGTTCATCGACGCCCATGCGGTCGAAACCGACTGGACCAGTGCCAGCAGCTCGGCCGGGTCGTACCGGGCGGGCAGCAGCCCCGCCCGCTGGGCCCGCGCCAGCTGGTCCAGGCGGGACTGGTTGACCTCGACCACGGCCTGCAGCGGCGCCGCCTGCGGGCGCTCCAGCCGGTACCAGATCGACAGCCGCAGCGCGGCCGGATGGTCCTCGAAGTAATCGAACAAGCGCCCGGCATAGCCGGGCAGGTCGGCCGCGACGAACGGCACCTGCTCCAGGTACCCGGCGACGTGGGCCGTGAAGGCCGCCCCGAAGAGCTGGTCCTTGCTGCCGAAGTAGGCGTAGATCATCGCCTTGTTGCAGCCCGCGGCCGCGGCGATGCGGTCGATCCGGGCCCCCGCGATCCCGAAGGCCGCGAACTCGCCGGTGGCGGCGGCCAGCAGCCGCCTCCTGGTCCGGTCCGCGTCGCGTGCCACCGGCCCAGGGTAGCAACTAACTGTTCAGTTGACATGTGACCTGGCGCTGCGCTTCGATGGAGATATCCAACTAGTCAGTTAATAGCTAGCCAGTGAGCAGCGCACCCCAGGAGGCACCCATGGCCAGGACCTGGCTCATCACCGGCAGTTCTCGGGGCCTTGGGCGGGAGCTCGTCCAGGCGGTCCTGGAGGACGGCGACAGCGCGGTCGCCGGGGCGCGCCGGCCGGAGCAGCTCGACGACCTCGTGGCGCGCTACGGCACCCGGATCCGGGCCGTGGCGCTCGACGTGACCGACCCCGCTGCGGCACGCGGGGCGGTCCAGGCGGCGGTGGGCGAATTCGGGCGCCTCGACGTGGTCGTGAACAATGCGGGCTACGCCACGTCCGCGGCCATCGAGGACCTGCCGGACGAGGAGTTCCGCGCCCAGCTGGAGACCAACCTGTTCGGCGTGGTCAACGTGACCAGGGCGGCCCTCCCGGTGCTCCGCGCCCAGCGCTCGGGTCACGTCATCCAGGTCTCGTCGATCGGCGGCCGGGTCGGCGGTACTCCCGGGATGGGCGGCTACCAGACGGCCAAGTACGCCGTGGAGGGGTTTTCCGAGGTGCTCACCAACGAGGTCCGCTCCCTGGGCATCAAGGTCACCATCGTCGAGCCCGGGGCGTTCCGCACCGACTGGGGTGGGTCGTCCATGCGCATCCTGCCGGTCAGCGGGGACTACGAGCCGACCGTGGGGGAGATGAACCGCTACCGGCGGGCGGTGGACGGCCAGCAGCCGGGTGACCCGGCCCGCGCCGCGAGGATCATCACCGGGATCGCCCGGCTGGACGAGCCGCCGCTCCGGCTGCTGCTGGGCTCGGACGCGCTCCGGATCGCCGGGGAATCCGCGCAGGGGCGGGCGGCGGAGGCGGCCAGGTGGGCGGCGGTCAGCCGGTCGGCCGACTTCGGAGCGGAGAGCCAGCCGCCGCTGCCGGTGACGTCTGCGGGGCCGTCCGGCCAGCTCCGCTAGCCGACCTGGCCGTCGGGCTGGGCGTCCGCGAGGACCAGTTCGCCCACCCGCTCGCGGAGCAGGGTCCGGGCCTCCTCGTGCAGCAGGGCGTCGGTGATGAACGTGTCCACCTCGTCCAGCCCGGCGAAGGAACTCAGCCCGACGATGCCCCACTTCGTATGGTCCGCGACGACCGTGACCCGCCGGGCGGCCTGCACGAAGGCCCGGTTGGTCTCCGCTTCCGCGAGGTTCGGCGTGGTCAGGCCGGCGACCGGGTCGATGCCGTGACAGCCCAGGAAGAGCAGGTCCACGTGCAGGGAGCGGATCGCGATGTCCGCGATCGGGCCGACCAGCGCGTCCGAGGGGGTACGGACCCCGCCGGTGAGCACGACCTGCGGGGTGGCTCCGAACGGGCCGGCCGCCCGGGGGGCCCCGAAGATGCTCGCCACCCGGACCGAGTTCGTCACGATCGTCAGCCCGGACACGTCCAGCAGCTGCTGGGCCAGGGCGAAGGTGGTGGTCCCCGCGGACAGCGCGATCGCGGTGCCGGGCGTGACCAGCTCCGCGGCGGCCCGAGCGATCGCCTCCTTCTGGGGCTTTTCCAGCACCGACTTGGCCTCGAAGCCGGGCTCGTGGCTGCTGGGCGAGCCGGGCAGCACCGCCCCGCCGTGCACCTTCTCGATCAGCCCGGCCTGGGCGAGGGCCTCCAGGTCGCGGCGGATCGTCATGTCCGACACGCCGAGGCGCTGCGTGAGATCGCTGACCCGGGCGCTGCCGGCCCGCCGGATGTCTTCCAGTATCAGCGATTGGCGGTGTCTGGCAAGCATCCCTGGACCTTCCTTACCCCCGCGGGCGGGACCGGCAGTGTATGCAGCCGACCTGTGATGACGCCGGAACCGGATCTTTATATCTTGTGCGTTGACGATCGAGTCTGTGTGTTTTAGCTTAAGGCTCCAACAAGGGGTGCACCGTTCTCGACCTTGAACCGGAATGAGAGCGCTAACCTGGGGGCGCTTCCAGCCGCCTGGCGCCCCGAGTGTGGCTGAGCACCGGAGCTCCGCGGCCGTGGGGTCTCGGAATACGACAACGATCCGAGGACACGCGATGCAGCGAGTGCGGTCGGCGTCTGCTGCTGGCCGCCTTTTCCGGTACGGCCCGGGCGGCGGCGGCGATCCCGGCGCTCAGCGTGGGCAGATGCAGCCTTGCCGCCCCAGCGGTGCTTGCGGGATCACCCGTGATGGCGCAGCATGGGCGGCCCGGCCCGGGGGCCGGGTCCCCCGCGACTTTTCCGGCGCGCCGCGCCGTGGCGTCACGCCGAGTACCGAGGTATTTCTCCTGGAGGTAGATAGATGAACATCGACCCCAAGGTCGACGAGGCTGTCGAGACCTTGAACATGAAGGACGGCCCGACCCGCCGCCGGCTGCTCAGCGGCGCCGGGCTGGTCAGTGCCTCCGCGGCCGCGGCGGGGCTCTTGGCCGCCTGCTCGTCGAGCACCCCGGCCTCGGCCGCCAAGGGCGCGGCCGGCAACTTCCCGAAGACGCCCGCGTGGCAGTTCTGGTACGTGAACCACGTCACCACGAACCCGTTCTTCGTGCCCACCCAGTACGGCTTCCAGGACGCGGCCGCGCTGCTCGGGCTGCCCACCCCCAAGTGGGGCGGCTCGCAGAACTCCCTGGCCTCGGAGATGGTGAGCTACTTCAACACCGCGATCTCCGCCAAGTCGGCCGGGATCGCCTACGCGGGGATCGACGCCACCTCGTTCACCACCCCGGTGAAGAACGCGATGAACGCGGGCATCCCGGTGCTCAGCTACAACGCCGACGGTCTGGTCAAGAAGGGCGTCCCGGACATCGGCACGAACCGGCTGGCGTACGTCGGCCAGGCACTGTACATCTCCGGCCAGCAGATGGGCCAGCAGATCAAGTCGCTGATCCCGGGTGGTGGTGAGATCGCCATCTTCATCGCCACCCCCGGGTCGGGCAACATCCAGCCCCGCTACGACGGTGCGGTCTCGGTGCTCGGTAGTTCCTTCACCGTGCACGAGGTGGCCACCGGGGCGGCGACCGGCGCTGAGCTGTCGGCGGAGAAGGCGTTCCTGACCGGGCACAAGTCCATCAAGGGCGCGTTCGCGGTGGACGCGGGCTCGACCGAACTCCTCGGCCAGGCACTGTCTTCGACCGGCCTCAAGGTCCCGAACGGCGGGTTCGACACGACCCCGACCACGCTCAAGAACATCCAGTCCGGGGCGACCAACTTCACCATCTACCAGGACCCCTACCTGCAAGGTTTCCTGCCGACCATGTACTTCTACCTGTACAACCTGTCCGGCGGCACGGTCAGCCCTTCCGACACCGACACCGGCCTGACGTTCGTGACCAAGCCCAACGCCAAGCCGTTCACCGCGAGCAGCCGGTTCCAGGGCTCGACGCCGTCGCAGAAGTACCTCCCGCGCCCGTCCGGTGCGATCAGCAACCCGCTTGCCACTACCAGCACCTGATATCGGATATTGGGGCTACTGGCAGGCATGACCGGCGGCGGGGCAGACTGGCTACTAACTGCCAGCCTGTCCTGCCGCCGGTTGACGTGGTGAGCTGAGGGAAACTGGAGTCGACATGAGCGAGATCACCGAGCGCAGCCCCCAGGCCGTGTCGCCGCCCGGAGGGCCACCCGGCCGGAGTGTGCCGGGTCCGCTCCGCAGCGCGCTCGGCCTGCTGGGCCGGCAGCGCGAGGCGACGGTCTTCGTGGTGGCGGTGGTGCTGCTGCTCTACTTCGGCATCAGGTACAACTCGACGTTCGTCAGCCAGACGAACCTGGCCAACCTGCTGTCGGAGACCGCAGCGCCGATCATCATCATCGCGATCGGCGAGGTGTTCCTGCTGATCTGCGGCGAGATCGACCTGTCGGCCGGCTTCGTCTTCACGTTCGCGCCGTTCCTGATGCACTACCTGATCGACTTCTACGGCGTGCCCGTCGTGGCGGCAATCATCATCGCGCTGCTGTTCGGCGTGGTGGTCGGCTGGGTCAACGGCTTCCTCACGGTCACCATGGGCCTGCCCTCGTTCATCACCACGCTGGGCACCGGCTTCATCCTGCTCGGCCTCACGCTGACCACCTCGCACGCGTACCCGGCCACCATCCCCGCCTCCTCAGTGGGCATCGGGCGCTGGATCGGCGCGGCACCGTGGTCCCAGTTCATCTGGGCGCTGGCGCTGACGGCGATCTTCTACATCGTGCTGACCCGGACCAGGTGGGGCCTGCACACGATCGCGACCGGCGGGAACCAGCTGGGTGCCCGCGAGTCCGGCATCAAGACCGGCCGGATCAAGTACGGCAACTTCATGCTCACCTCAACCCTGGGCGCACTGGTCGGTCTGCAGGTGGCCTTCTACGTCAACACCATCGATCCGAGCGCCGGCGGATACCAGCCGATGTTCTACGCGGTGACCGCGGCGGTCATCGGCGGCACGGCGATGCTCGGCGGGCAGGGCACCATCCTCGGCGCGTTCCTCGGCGGGATCGTGCTCGCCACCCTCATTAACGGCCTCAACGTCGCCGGGATCAGCGCCAACCCGCTGAACATCGTGTTCGGGCTGGCCATCCTGCTGTCCATGATCGCCAACGTCCGGCTCGCGAGGCTGCGGGCGGCAGGGAGGAACTGATGACGACAGAACCAGTCCCGGGCGCAGCACCAGCCGCCGCGACCGCCGACGCCAGTGGTGATGTGCTCCGGGCCGAGCACATCACCAAGCGGTTCGGCGCCGTGACCGCCCTGCACGACGTCAACCTCCACCTGGGCCAGGGCGAGGTGCTCGGCCTGCTGGGTGACAATGGCGCGGGCAAGTCCACGCTGATCAAGATCATGTGCGGCTTTCAGCCCCCGACCTCGGGCCGGATCATCCTGGAGGGCCAGGAGATCACGCTGAAGTCGGTGGACCAGGCCCGCTCGCTCGGCATCGACACCGTGTACCAGGACCTGGCGCTGATCAACGAGCTCACCGTCTACCACAACATGTTCCTGAACCGGGAGCGGACCCGCTGGTCGCTGCTGTCCAACCGGAGCATGCGGCGCACCGCCCAGGAGCAACTCGACCGGATCGGGGTGAACATCCCCTCGGTCGACGCGGAAGTGGCCAAGCTGTCCGGTGGCCAGCGCCAGGCCATCGCGGTGGCCCGGGCGGTGACCTCGAGCGCCAAGGTGCTGCTGCTGGACGAGCCGCTGGCGGCGATGGGCGCCAAGGAAGGGGCGATGATCCTGGAACTGATCAAGGACCTGAAGGCCCAGGGCCAGGTCTCGATCATCATGATCATGCACAACTACGGCCAGGCGCTCGAGATCTGCGACCGGATCAACCTGCTCCAGCACGGCGAGATCACCTTCGACAAGCTGGCCAAGGACACCTCGGTCCAGGAACTGAACGACATCGTCATCGAGGAGTACCGGCGGGCCCTGGCGGAGCAGCAGCGCCAGAAGTCCGCCTGACGGATCGCGGGCTGGCCGCTACGCACAGGCCGCGGGCACCCGGTCCGGCCCAGGCTGACCTGACGGTTCTGGGCCGACTGTGCCCGGCCGGCCCGTATGGGCCGGCCGGGCCGGCCTATCGGGCAAGATGACTGTCATGCCAACGCGCTGCCGGATGGACCGGACCCCCCGGATGAGACCGCCGCGCCCCGTCCGCCCGGCCTGGCTAGCGGCGGCGGGAATCGCCGTCGCCGCCCTCCTCGCCGTGACCGGCTGCACCTCGCCGGGCGGGGCCTCGACGGGTTCATCCGCGGCCCCGGTGGCATCGGCGCCAGGCTCCGGGGCCAGTACGTCGGCGCTGCACTGGCACTCCTGCACCCTCGGGATCGCCGGCCTGCAGTGCGCCCGGCTCACGGTGCCGCTCGACTACGCCCATCCGGGGGGCCGGAAGATCACCCTGGCCCTGTCCCGGGTACCGGCCACCGCGCCGCCCAGCCAGCAGCAGGGTGACCTGCTGGTCAATCCGGGCGGCCCGGGCGGCAGCGGTCTCAGCCTCGCGGCGGCCGTCGCGGCCGGGCTCAGCCGGAAGGTGGCCGCCGACTACAACATCATCGGCTTTGACCCGCGCGGGGTGGGTTCCAGTGTCCCCGCCCTGACCTGCGACCCGTCCTTCCTCTCCGGGGTCCGGCCGGACTACATCCCGTCCGGCGCCGCCGCGGAGCAGACCCTCATCAACCGGGCGAGGACCTACGCGGCGGACTGCCAGAAGCGTTACGGCTGGCTGCTGCCGTATATGACGTCCGCGGACGCGGCCCGGGACATGGACTCGATCCGGGCCGCGCTCGGCGCCCCGAAGATCAGTTACTTCGCCTACTCCTACGGGACGTATCTCGGCCAGGTGTACGCCACGCTGTTCCCGCACCATCTACGCCGCATGGTCCTGGACAGCACGGTGGATCCCACCGGGGCGTGGTACGCCGACAACATCGCCCAGGACTACGCGTTCGAGGGCCGGATGGAGGCCTTTTTCTCCTGGGTCGCGGCCCACCACGCCACCTACGGGCTGGGCAGCACCCGCGCTGGGGTGGACCAGGCCTGGTATCGCGCCCGGGCCAGGATCCAGGCCCACCCCGTGAACGGCCGGATCGGCGCGGACGACTTCGACGACACGTTCTTGCAGGGCGGGTACAGCAACGCGCTGTGGCCCGGCCTGGCCGCCGCCCTGGCCGCGTACCTGCACGGCGGCGCCACCGGCCAGATCGTCAGCCAGTACCGGCAGGAGGGCGTGCAGAGCGAGAACGGGTTCGCGGTGTACAACGCGGTGGAGTGCAGTGACGTGAACTGGCCGCGGAACTGGGCCAGGTGGAACTCCGACACCCGCCGGGTGTACCGGACCGCCCCGTTCCAGGCCTGGGACAACGCCTGGTTCAACGCGGCCTGCGCCTTCTGGCCGGTGCGCGGGCCCGCGAAGCCGCTGCAGATCACGGGGACCGGCCTGCCGGGCATCCTCATGATCCAGGGGACCCTGGACGCGGCCACCCC
The DNA here is from genome assembly GCA_025964635.1 of Actinomycetes bacterium. GTDB lineage: Bacteria > Actinomycetota > Actinomycetes > Streptosporangiales > Streptosporangiaceae > RYN-230. The sequence continues at coordinate 21,568 of JAOPYP010000431.1, forward strand.
CTACGCCGGCGCGCAGGCCGCGCACCGGCTGCTGCCGAGCGCCCGGATGGTGGTGGTGCGAGGCGGCGGGAATCACGGCCAGTCCCTCGCCCAGCCGCCCAACGCCTGCGTCGACGGCTACCTGAACCGTTACCTGGCCACCGGCGCCCTCCCCAGCCGTCCGGGCCTGGTCAACGCCACATGCCCGGCCCTGCCCCCGCCCTCGCCAACCAGCTGACCTGCCTTGAGGCGCGCTCCTGATGACGGACCGATACTCTGGGAGGGTGCTGCGCACTAAGGCGTCGCGGTCCTCATCGTTGCGCCTGCTCAACGACCGCGATCGCGACGACGTGCTCGAATTGTGCGACCGCGACCCGGTCGTGAACGTTTTCGTCAGTTCCCGGGTTCATGAAGCGGGTCTCGATCCGGTCCGGCTCGGCGGGCAGATGTGGGGCTACACGCCGGGAGGCAAACTCACCTCGGCCTGTTACGCGGGAGCCAACCTGATCCCGGTCGGGGCGACGCCGGCCGCCGCGACCGCCTTCGCCGGGCGGGCCCGGCTCCAGGGCAGGCGCTGCTCGTCCATCGTGGGCCCAGCGGAAGCCGTCGGGCAGATGTGGGAACTGCTGCGCCCCTACTGGGGCCAGCCCCGGGAGATCCGGGAAGCGCAGCCGGTCATGGCGATCTCCGGGCCACCCCGGGTGGCCGCCGACCCGAACCTGCGCCGGGTCCGGCCCAGCGAGCTTGATGTGCTGCTGCCGGCCTCGGTGGCCATGTTCACCGAAGAAGTCGGGGTGTCCCCGCTCGGGGTGGACGGAGGGGCCGCCTACCGGGCCCGGGTCGCGGAGCTGATCGCGCTCGGGCGGGCGTTCGCCCGGATTGAGGACGGCCGGGTGATGTTCAAGGCCGAGATCGGGGCCGTCACCCCGCGAGCCTGCCAGGTCCAGGGGGTCTGGGTGCGGCCGGAACTCAGGGGCCGCGGGCTCGCCGCGGCCGGGATGGCCGCGGTGGTGGAGGAGGCCCTCCGGTCCGTCGCACCGGTGGTGTCCCTCTACGTCAACGACTTCAACACGCCAGCCCGCGCCGCGTACCGGAAAGTCGGTTTCACCGAACAGGCCACCCTGACCTCGATCCTCTTCTGACCGCATCGCGTATTCGCGGGCAGAGAAGAATGCCGCAGGCGCCATCCCAGCCAAGCCAGCGCTTATTTGCCGGCGAGGGGAGGCGCGCCTTGCCGGCGAGGGAAGGCGCGCCGCAGGCGTGTCCTCGCTGGGCTCGGCGGATGGCCGGGGGTTCCGGGGTCGTCCCCCCGGGCCAGCGGAGCGTGTCCTCGGCGAGCCGGCGAATGACAGAGAGTCCAGCGGGGTCACCCCCCGGGACTGCAGAGACTCCACCGGAAGGGACGGGCATGCCGACGGCGGCCCGTCCCCCCGGTCCCCTGTCGCCGTCTCGCCCGTAGCCCGAACATCCCCTCCCGGCGAGATCTGCCCGTAGGCTAGACCGCGTATGTCGCACTAAGTTCGCAAAGAGCAGCTCGCAAAGAGCAGAGAGCCATGTCGTGACTGAGCCGCAGCTCGCGGCGGGCCGTGAAGCCGCCGGACGCTACCTGCGTGAGTTACTGCTGCGTCCCGGGCGGTACCGCCAGCTCTGGGAATCCCACGCGCAGCGGGCCCGGCCCGGGGCGATCAATCACCTCGCCGTGGCCGACGTGCTGGCGCAGCATCTGTGGGATTCACCCCGCGCGGCCGGCCATTCCGATGTGCTCGCGCATCAGCTCAAGGACACCGTGGGCCGGGCGCTGTCCGGACGCCTGCTGAGCCGTTCCACCCTCGACCTGTTCGTGGCCGCATTCGGGTTCTCCGGCCCGGAGCAGGAGCGGCTCTGGCGGCTCTGGCGGGGCACCGGCCGGATCACCATCCTGGCCGGCCCCCGGGCGATGCGCTCCCGCGCTGCGGCCGAGGTGGCCGGCGTCCTGGGCCCGCGCCGGCACCAGACCGTCTCCCTGCACGACCACGTCTACGCCGACGCTGAGCGCAAGCTGGCCCGGACCCGGACGCTTCAGGTCGTCGAGGCCCTGGCCGACGGCCTCGACCGGATCCCGTACCTGTACGACACGAACGCGGTCACCCTGGAACTCGGGCAGGGGTGCGCGGGCGCGCCCGGGCCGGTCCGCCGGATCGGCGAGCTCTACGGCACCGATATCCACCTGGCCCGCTCGCTCGGCCTGGGCGAGACGACCACCCTGGAGTACTGGACCTCCTACCACTCCGACGGGAACCCGGACGATCCCGATGAGCGGCGGTACCGCCGGGCGGTGATGAACACGCTGGAAAACTTCGACATGCGGATCGAGTTCCACCCGCACCAGCTGCCGGACGCGGTGTGGTGGGCGGTCTGGGACGGCGTGGAAGGCCGGGTACTGGAAGAGGAGCAGGTCACCCCCGACAGCCAGCACTCGGTGCACCGGTACCTGCGGTCGATGGAGCGGTCGGTGGTGGGCTTCCACTGGCGCTGGGAGCCAGCGGGCGCGATGGCCTAGCATCGGCAGCGTGTCTGATGCGCAGAAGGCCGTGATCGCCGGCGGTGAGGCCGCCCGGGACAGTGCCGCGAGCCTCGCCCATGCCGCCGCCGACGTCATCAACCAGGTGCTGCGGGGGATGGCCGGCCGGCTCACCGAGCAGGCCCCGGAGATCCTCGCCGCCAACGCCGGGGATATGGCCGAGGGTGAGGCCGCGGGCCTGGGCCAGGGCCTGCTGGACCGGCTCCGCCTCGACCCGGGCCGGATGCAGGAGATGGCCCGCCAGATCGGGCTGCTGGCGGACGCGCCGTTTCCCCCCGAGATGACCCCGCTGGGCGACCTGGCCGGTGGCCCCGCCGGGGGCAGGCTGCGGCTGGCCGAGCGGCGGGTTCCGGTCGGCGTGATCGGCGCGAATTTCGAGGCCCGGCCCAACGTGACCATCGACATCGCCTCGCAGCTGCTCAAGTCCCGAAACGCCGGGGTGCTCCGCACCGGGGGCGCGGCGCTGCGTTCCGCCGCGGCCCTCGCGGACCACGTGATCGCCCCCGCCCTGCACGCCGCCGGGCTGGACCCGCGGGTGGTGCAGCTGGTCCGGTCGGCGGACCGGGAAGCCGCCGTCGAGCTGGTCCGCCAGCCGGAACTGATCCCGCTGGTCATCCTGCGCGGCAGCGGCGAGACCACGCGCAGCCTGGCTGCCGAGGCGGCCCGGGCCGGGGTGCGCACGCTCGCGCACGCCGACGGGGGCGGGGTGCTCTACCTGGACCGGGCCGCCGACCCCGCGCTGGCCGCCGAGATCGTCACGACGAGCCTGGACCGGCTGGGCGTGTGCAACCGGCTGAACCTCCTGCTGATCTGCTCGCAGGCCTGGGACCAGCTGCTCGAGGTGGTGCTCGGGCCGGTCCGCGAGCTGGGCATCACGCCCTCGCTGCCGCCGCACGCGCATCCGCTGGGCCACGAGTGGGCCCTGGACAGCGGCCACGAGGCCACCCTGACCATCGCGCCGGCGGACGGCCCGGCGGCCGCCGCCCGGCTGGCCAACGACTGCACGTCTGGCCTGGCGGCCGGCATCGTCACCGCCGATCCCGCCGCGGCCCGGGAGTTCCTGGACGCCTACCGGGGGACCGGCGCATTCTGGAACGCCACCACCCGGCTGCTCGACGGGTTCAAGCTGCGCGGCGTGCCGGAGACGGGCATCAACGTAGACCATGTGCCCGGCCCGCGCGGCCCGGTGACCTTCCAGGACCTCTGCCTCCGGCAGTACGTTGTCGTGCCTGCCTGACCCACGGGGCTTGATCCACCGCGCTGATCGACGGGGCCTGACCCCCCGACCTGCGGCGGGTTACGCGACAGTAGCCTCCCGGCCCGGCGGCCGCTATCCTGACCGGGCTATCGGCCACGGCCAGCGGCCACCGGCCATGGACAGATGGTGCGCTAGGGACACGGCCTAACCCGGCGCCGGGGCCGGGTCTGCCGTGCGTCGTGACGGAGACGCTGGTGAGCTGGTCGAGCCGGTCGGTGGAGCCCCGCGATCGCCCCGCCCTGCTCGAAGTCAGCGGGGTCACCAAGGCATTCGGGCCGCTCACCGTGCTCCGCGAGGTCAGCCTCCAGGTCGGGCACGGAGAGATCGTCGCCGTGGCGGGCGGGAATGGCGCGGGCAAGTCCACCCTGATCGGGACCATCGCCGGGGTGCTCGACGCCGACGCGGGCGAGGTGCGGTTCGCCGGGCGGCCCATGCCGTCCCGGCCCGGCCAGGTGCGCCGGGCCGGCGTCGAGACCGTATGGCAGGAGCACGGGCTCTGCGATGACCTGGACGCGGTGGCCAACATCTTCCTCGGCCGCCCGGGCCGCTGGGTGGTCCCCGAGTCGGCCCTGCGTGAGCAGGCCGCCACGCTGCTGCGCCGGGTCGGTGCCCGCGACCTGCGCCTGGACGTGCCGCTCCGGGTCCTGTCCCGCGGCCAGCGGCAGCTGGTCGCGGTGGCCCGGGCGCTGCTCACGCCGCCCCGCCTGCTGGTGATGGACGAGCCGACCGCCTCGCTGGGCGTGGCCGAGACCGCGCTGGTGGAGTCGATTCTGCGGGAAGCCCGCGAGGCGGGCGCGAGCGTGCTGCTCGCCACGCACGATCTGGAGCAGGTCTTCACGCTGGCCGACCGGATCGTGGTGCTCCGGGACGGAGCCGCCGTCGCCGACGTGTCCCCGGTGGAGGTGCAGCGCAGCGACGTGGTGGCGCTGATGTCCGGGGTGGAGGCCGACTCCATCGCGAGCCGCCAGATCCGGCGGCTGCAGAGCCTGGCCGACCAGCTGTCCGAGGCGGAGCCTGCCGCCTCGCTCCCGCTGATCGTGTCGGCCATGGCCGGGGCGCTCGAGGTGGACATGCTCTGCGTGCACCTGCTGGAGACCACCGGTGAGCAGCCGGTGCTGCGCCGGCTCGCCGCGACCGGCCTGCCGGCGGACCTGCTGGACCTGAACGCGGCCCTGCCGGTCGGTGCGGCGGGCGGCCCGGCCGGGCTGGCCGCCGCGGGCGGCGCGGCCGTGGTGGTGGACG
>JAOPYP010000447.1 GCA_025964635.1 Actinomycetes bacterium
CCGGCCTGGCCAGCTGGACGACCTGGCGGATCACTACGGGGACCGGCTGTGGGTGCGCGCCCTCGACGTCACCGACACCAGCGAGATGCGGCGCGTCGTCCGGGAAGCCTTCACCGACCTCGGGCGGATCGATGTGGTGGTGTCCAACGCTGGGTACGGCGTGTTCGGTGCCGCGGAGGACCTCAGCGACGCCCAGGTCGAGGCGGTGATATCCACGAACCTGACCGCCTCGATCCAGCTCGCCCGCGCGGTCCTGCCGTACCTGCGCGCCCAGGGCGGAGGCCGGCTGTTGCAGATGTCGAGCATGGGGGGCCATATCGCGTTTCCCGCGTTCTCGATGTACCACGCGACCAAGTGGGGCATCGAGGGCTTCTATGAGGCGCTGGCCGTGGAGGTCGAGCCGTTCGGGATCCGCACCATCCTGGTCGAGCCCGGGATGATCCGTACGAGTTTCTACCAGGCGGCCACCCGGGTTCCGGCGAGTGAGGCCTACCAGGGCACCCCGGTCGACCGGGATGCGCTGCCACTGGACGAGATGCCCGGTGACCAGGCCAAGGTGGTCGCCGCGATGATCGAGGCGGCCCTCGCCCCGGATCCGCCCCGCCGGCTTCTGCTCGGGTCGGACGCTTACCGCCTGGTCTATGAGGCGCTCGCCGCCCGGCTGGCCGGGGTCGAGGCCCAGCACGACCTGGCGGCCTCCACTGATGCCGACGACTGGATGCCGCCCGCCCCCTAGCCGGCGCACGACCCCGGGGAAGCCGGCGGTTACCGCTCCTGGACGGCCGGATCCCCTGGTCGCCGCGGCGGACCGGGGCCCCGGCTCAGGGCTGAGGTCTCGGGGCTACCCGCGTCGCCGGCCGAACACGAAGTAGGCCAGCGGCGCGAGCCCGAACGAGTTGATGACCGTGACCGCCGGGGCCCACACCCATTTCGAGCCCCGGATCTGGCTCGCCGGGCGGCGCTTCATGTCCACGAGCGCCGCCGCCTTCAGGCTGGCTTCCGCGACGCCTGCGACGATGATCAGCCGCCGGGTGGACTTGCTGAGATCGCTCCACTTTCGTCCGGCCACGGCACCCTCCGCTTAGCTGGCAGGGACTTGTGCTGGCCTGACTGTACATCGGCGCTGCCGGCCCTTCCCGGGTGGTCCCGGGCCGGCGAGGCTATTGGTCCCGGTCGCGGCGGAGCCGCTCCAGCACCTCGTCCGGGCTCTCCGTGGTGACCCGGATCATGGCCCGGACCGCGTCCGCCAGGGCGATGCGCGGGACGTCCAGCTCGATCGCGGCCGAGTGCGCCCACCGGGTGAGCTCCCGGTAGAGTTCCGGGCTCAGGTCGAGCGTGATCCTCACGGGTTTCGACCGGATCGCCGTCTTGCCGGCCGGGGCGGCCCCCGGCTCCGTGCGCCTGGTGGCGGCGGCCGCCATCTGCGCTTTGCGCCGCTCCCGCTCCGTTGTCATGACGGCACCTTCCCGAGAGGGACGCAACGCTCGATGAGGTCGTGGGCCACGCCGCGCCACACATCGCGGCCTATCTCGGGAATCGGCACGCCGAAACTCTGCGCATAGACCTCGCGCCTCGGCACCGCCGTTCGCAGCACGTCATAGCCTAGGCCCTCCAGCACCTCCCGGGCGCTGGTGGTGGAGTGCGCCCGGGCGATGCAGCGGTTCAGCAGCACCGACGCGCGCGCGGGCCCTCCGCGGAACGCCTCGACCTCATTGATCTCATCCCGCACCGGGGTGGTGCGGTTGATCTCGATGGGGCTCGGGGCGCACGGGATCAGGATCTCGTCGACGTACCGCATCGCCGACCGGGCGATGCCCGCGTGGTCCTCCAGCTGCGGGGCGTCGATGATCACCACGTCCTCGGGATGGGCGATCTCGGCGACCCGCTGGTGCAGGCTGCGGGAGGGCAGGGCCACCATCCGGAACGGGAAGGCCATCCGCGGCGGCAGTCCCGGGTCCATGGCGGCCAGGTCAGACCACTCCAGGGCGCTGCCGGACGGGTCGGCGTCCACCAGCAGGACGGTCCTTCCGGCCTGGGCAAAGATGTGTGCCAGCCAGACCGCCGAGGTGGTCTTGCCCGTGCCCGGCTTGAGGTTGAGCAGGGCCACACTGAGAGCCGGCATAAACGCAGTATTGCAGTGCCTACGGCATTACGGAAGCTGCTCCGGCACATCGGTCCGCCGGGCCGGGCGGCCGGGACACGCTCCGCGTGGTGAAAAGCCGATCTTTCCACAAGGCTACGGATGTTACCCCGCAGTTCGGGCCCGGGGCCGGGCCGTTTTACCCACAGGCTGTGGACCGTGCACGACAGCGTGAACCTCATAGCGGCGGCGCGTTCCGCAAGCGCTGCAGCGTACGCGCGAGCACATACCGCGTGCGCCCGTCGGGCGTGCGCGGATCGTAGCCGAGTGCGGCGGCCGCCGTGGCGAGCCGTGACTGGACCGTCGAGTGATGCAGCCCCAGCTCAGCCGCCGCCGCCCGGGCGGTGCCCGCATGCGCCAGCGCGTCGAGCGTCGGCAGGGCCGCGTGGTCGGCGGCCAGCGCGTCGAGCGCGGCGACGTCAGGGTGCGGCTGCGGTGCGGCGTCGGCCGCCTCCGCCAGCAGCAGGACCGCGCCCAGCTCGTCCGCGGCTACCACCGGCGAGTGCTCATCGGTGAGCCGCAGCGCCACCAGCGCGGCCGACCAGGACCGGGGCAGCTGGCCCGGCTCCACGGCGGGCCCGATGCCCGCCCGGGCGCCCGGG
>JAOPYP010000515.1 GCA_025964635.1 Actinomycetes bacterium
GTGGCGAGCAGGTACGCGGTGATCACCCAGGCGATGTGCGATCCGCCCTGGAGGTCACCGACGATCGTCGGCAGCGCGGTGGACACGATGGTCTGGTCCAGGGCGGCCAGCAGCATGCCGAGCATCAGCGCGCCGATGATCAGGTAGATCCGGCGCTGGCTGAGCCCGGGCAGGGCGCTGCCGGGAGCCACCGCGGTGCTGTCTGGGGTTGTCATTCCTCGTCCTTTCCGGGCGCCGCCGTCCGGATGACGGGGCGCAGTGAGCAGTGTTCGGGCATTCCGTCGGCCAGGGCCTGGAAGGCCCGGTCGGTGAGCTGGTCCAGCGGCTCCGCGCCGCCGGTGCTGGCCCAGAAGACCGTGGTCGCGCGGATCACCGCGCCGGCGATGCTGGCCAGCAGGGCCGGATACGGGTCGCGGGCGGGATCCTTACCCAGCCGCTCCGCGAGCGCCTCGGCCAGGGCACTCTCGATGTTCGCCATGTGCGCGGACTGGGCCGCCCGCAGGTGCGGGTCGGCCCGGACCACCTTCATCCGGCGCAGCATCTCCTGCGGCTCGCCGCCCAGGTCACCGAGCTCGCTGGTGACCTTCCGGGCCTCGGCCACCAGGACCTGGCGCAGTGCATCCAGGGCCGGTTCTCCCGGCGCCTGGTGCAGGACTCCCTCCCGCAGCGCCGCGACCCGCTCGGGGTCCGCCCCGAACAGCGCGGCTTCCTTGGACGGGAAGTAGTTGAAGAAGGTCCGGGGGGAGACATCCGCCGCCTCGGCGATGTCCTCCACCGTCACGTGCATGAAGCCGCGCTGGGCCACGAGGTCGAGGGCGTGCCGCCGCAGCGACCGGCGGGTGGCGAGCTTCTTGCGCTCGCGCAGCGACGCGCGGGGTTCCGCCGCGGGGGCGGTATCGGCCAGGGTCATGTTGCGCTCACTGAAAGCTGGTAACGCATCGAATGTTGCGGAGGCGAGAACATTACACTCCGCGCAAAAATTCCTGCCCCCGAAGTGCGGGCCGGATTCGCCGCCACCGCCCGGTGTTGACAGGCGGCGGGAGCGGGTCTACGGTCAAGGGCAAACTAATAGTAAAGTTTCTTATTAGTTAAACCGGCCCGTTCTTCCCGCCCAGGCCACCGCCCAGACGCCTGGATCCCGCTTGCTGGAGGACGAATGAAGCGCACCCGCCCGCGCGCCCTGATCATCACCCGTCCCGCCCGGCTGGCCGCTGTCCTGGCCGCCACCGTCCTGGTGGCCGCGGCGCTGGCCACCACGGGAACCGGGACCGCCGCGGCCGCCGCCAACCTGTTAGCGAACCCCGGCTTCGAGACCGGCACACTGTCCGGCTGGACGTGCTCGGCCACCGGCCACGTGACCACCAGCCCGGTGCACTCCGGGTCCGGCGCGCTGGCCGGGGCGGCCAGCGCCAGCGACGACGCCCAGTGCGCGCAGGCCGTGAGCGTGCAGCCCAGTTCGGCCTACACGCTGACCGCCTGGGTGCAGGGCAGCTACGTGTTCCTCGGTGACACCGGCACCGGCAGCAGCGACACCAGCACCTGGACCGCCTCCGCGGCCGGCTGGCAGCAGCTGTCCACCTCGTTCAGCACCGGTCCCTCGACCACCAGCGTCACCGTGTACGTGCACGGCTGGTACGGCGAGGGCACCTACTACGCGGACGACCTGTCCCTCACCGGCCCCGGCGGGAGCGGGGGCGGCGGGGGCGGCGGCACCGTGCCCGCCGCGCCGGCCGGGCTGGCCGTGACCGGGACCACGGCCTCCTCCGTGTCATTGTCCTGGACCGCCCCGGCAGGCACGGTCACCGGCTACACCGTGTACCGCGGCGGCGCGAAAGCGGCCTCGGTGACCGGTACCTCGGCCACGGTCACCGGCCTGGCCGCCGGCACCACGTACAGCTTCACCGTGACGGCCTCCGACAGCGCCGGGGAATCCGCGGCCTCCGGCGCGGTGCAGGCCACCACCGCGCCGTCCGGGAGCGGCGGCGGAGGGGGCGGCAGCCCGGGCAGTTACGCGGTCGCACCGTACGCCGACATGACCAACAACCAGGAACCCATGCTGAACCAGGCGGCCAGCCAGGCCGGCCTGAAGGCGTTCACCGCCGCGTTCGTGATCGGCAGCGGCTGCACCCCCATCTGGGGTGACACGCTTCCGGTCACCAACGATCCGACCGTGACCAGTGAGATCACCACCGCCGAGGCCGACGGCGCGCAGCCCATCGTGTCCTTCGGCGGCGAGTCGGGGAGCGAGCTGGCCGCCTCGTGCACCAGCCTCAGCCAGCTCACCGCGGCCTACCAGTCGGTGATCAGCACCCTGCACGTCACGCACATCGACTTCGACATCGAGGGCGCCGAGATCGCCTACACCGCCGACAACGCGACGCGGTTCCAGGCCATCAACGCCCTGGAGGCGGCCAACCCGGGCCTGGTCGTGTCGGTCACCATCCCCGTGCTGCCCAGCGGCCCCGACGCCAACGGCCAGGCCTTCCTGGCCGCGGCCAGGTCGGCCGGCACCCGGATCGACGTCATCAACGCGATGACCATGGACTACTACGGAACCTGGGATACCGGCGGGCCCACCATGGGTGCCGACGCGGTGGCCGCCGCCCAGGCCACCCTGGCCTACGCCAGGACGCTGTGGCCTGGCATGACCTACGCCAACATCGGCGTGACCCCGATGATCGGCCAGAACGACGACCCCGCCGAGGTGTTCACCGAGGCCGACGCGCAGACCCTGGTCAGCTTCGCCACCCAGAACCATCTGGGCCGGCTGGCGTTCTGGTCGGTGGACCGGGACCAGCCGTGCGGCGGCTCGGCCAGCGGCCTGCCCGCCTGCTCGGAGATCAGCCAGCAACCGCTGGACTTCACGAAGATCTTCCTGAAGTACACGGGCTGAGCGTGCTACGTGGCCAGGAAGTCGAGCAGCGCCGGGTTGACGATGTCCGGGTGGGTCCAGGCGATGTTGTGCGGGCCGCCCTCGACCGTGACCACGGTCAGGTCCTTGATCAGCCCCGGCAGCCGCGCCGCCGTGCTGGCGTAGGGCAGGATCCGGTCCGCGTTCCCGTGCACCAGCAGCACCGGCACGTCGATCTTCGGCAGGTCGGCACGGAAGTCGGTGAGCCAGGTGTCCACGCACGCGTAGGCGGCGTGCGCGGAGGCGCCCACGGCCACGATGAAGGAGTTCTGCCACGCCTCGTCGCTGATCCGGGTCCCGCCCAGGACGTCCACGTTGTAGAAGTTGTCCAGGAAGTCCTTGAAGTAGGCGGGCCGGTCGGCCACCACGGCGGCCTTGATCCCGTCGAACACCGACTGGTCCACGCCCTCGGGGTTGTCGCCGGTCTTGAGCAGGAACGGCGGGATCGCGCCCATCAGCACCGCCTTGCGGACCCGGGCTGAGCCGTAGGCGCCCAGGTATCGGGTGACCTCCCCGGTGCCCATCGAGAACCCCACGAGCACCACGTCGGTCAGTTCCAGGTGCCCGAGCAGTGCGTTGAGGTCCGCGGCGAACGTGTCGTAGTCGTAGCCGATCGTGGGCTGGCTGGACTGGCCGAAGCCGCGCCGGTCGTACGTGATGACCCGGTATCCGGCCTCGAGCAGGAGCCGCTCCTGCTTCTCCCAGGAATGCCCGTTCAGCGGGTAGCCGTGGATCAGCACCACGGGCTGCCCGGCGCCATGGTCCTCGTAATAGATCTCGATGTCGTCTGTGTTCTCCTGGCCGACGGTGACCTTAGCCATGGATCTGCCTCTCCGGTCGCGTGTGATTCCTGCTCACCACCCTGCCCGGTTCGGGCCACGGGCCAACAACCGGCCAGCCACCTTCTGGCGAATACCAGGCATCACCCCCCCTCGGCCCAGCCCCCGTCGCGGCCGGATGGCCTCAGCAGGTTAGACGGTGCTTCGACCCCGGCGGGTCAGGGCGTCCACCGTGACCGCCGCCACGAGCACCAGGGCCGTCCACATCAGCTGCGAGGGAGCGCTCAGGCCCAGCAACTGCAGCCCGTTCGCGATCACGCCCACGACGAGCCCGCCCAGCAGCGCGTCCAGCATCTTGCCCCGCCCGCCGAACAGGCTGGTCCCGCCGATGACCGCCGCCGCCACGGCATTCAGCACGTTCTGCCCGCCGTTGACGCCGCTGGAGATCGACCCCAGGTAGGACGAGTAGATGATGCCGGTGATGCCGGCGGTCAGGCCGCACAGCGCGAACGCCGCCACCTTGATCCGGTTGGTGTTGACGCCCGCGCGGCGGGCCGCCTCGGCGTTGCCGCCGATCGCGTAGATGTACCGGCCGAACCGGGTCCGCCCGAGCAGCGTGGTGTAGACGACCAGGATGCCCAGCACCACCAGCACGACCCACGGCAGCCCGCGCACAGCCAGGAACAGCGTGCCGCGGTTGCTGTTGCCCACCAGCACCACCACGATGCCGGCCACCGCGATGGCGGCGACCTTCAGCAGGGTGACGGACAGCGGCGGGGCGACCAGCCCGTTGGAGCGCCGACGGTGGTCCCGCAGGTACATCATCGCGCCGGCCAGCAGCACCAGCGCGATCATCACGATCCAGCTGGCGGTCGCGCTGAGCGCACCGGCCTCGATGTCGTTGAGGACGTTGCTGTTCAGCCGGATAACGCCGCCGTTGCCGATGGGTCCGGTGGAGTCGATCAGGAACAGCAGGGCGCCGGACAGGAACAGGTAGCCGGCCAGCGTGACCACGAACGAGGGCAATCGCAGCCGGGTGATGATGAACCCCTGGACCGCCCCGTAGGCCCCGGTGGCCGCCAGGCAGGCCAGGATCGCGACCCACCAGGGATAGTTCTTGGCCACCAGATACAGGGCGATGACCGCGCCGCAGGCCGCGGTGAAGCCGGCCGCCAGGTCGATCTCGCCGAGCAGCAGGACGAACACCTCGGCCATGCCGAGCGTGATGATGAAGGCGGCCTGGGTCATCAGGTTGACCAGGTTGCCGGCCGACAGGAAGTGCGAGCTCTTGATCTGGAAGAAGATCACGATCACGATCAGGCCGATGATGACCGGCAGCGCGCCGCTCTCCCCGCTGCGGATCTGCTTGAGCCAGATCCGGACGTACTCACCGACCGAGTTGGCCATCAGTTCAGCCGACGCTCCGGTGCGGACCGCGATTTCTTCCGGGCTGTCCGCCGGGTTGCCGGGGGTGATCTCACCCTGCTCGGGTGCTGGATTCGTGGAAGTCAAGGGTCAGCCCTCCCGGCCGCTGTCGGGGATGCGGGCACCATTGTCCGCTTGGCCGGTCCGGCGCGAGGCGCCGGTGGTCATCAGGTCCACCGCGGACGCCGTGTCGTACTCCGAGACGGGCCCGGTCGAGACCAGGCCGCCCAGGTACAGCACCGCCAGCCGGTCCGCGACCTGGAACACGTCGACGAGGTTGTGCGAGATCAACATGACCCCGATGCCCCGCCGGGCCAGGCGGCCGATGAGATCCAGCACCAGGGCGGTCTGCGACACCCCGAGCGCGGCGGTCGGCTCGTCCATGATCACGAGCTTCGCGTCCAGCATCACGGCCTTGGCCACCGCCACGGCCTGGCGCTGCCCGCCGGACAGCGAGCCGACCGTCTGGCGGATGTTGCGGACCGTGGTGACCCGCAGGTCGCTCAGGGTCTGCTTGGCCGTGGTCTCCATCGTGACCTCGTCCAGCAGGAGGCCGTGCCGCACCTCGTGACCGAGCAGCATGTTCTGCACGATGTCCAGATTGTCACAGAGCGCGAGGTCCTGGTACACGGTGGCGATCCCGGCGTCGGTGGCGTCCCTCGGGGTTTTGAAGTGCGCGCGCTGGCCCTGCCAGATGATCTCCCCGTGCGAGGGTTCCCAGATCCCGGAAATGGTCTTGATCAGAGTTGACTTGCCGGCCCCGTTGTCGCCGACCAGGGCAGTGACCTGCCCGGCCGGGATATCGAGGTCGATCCCGCTGAGCGCCTGCACCGGGCCGAAGTTCTTCCCGATGCCGCGCAGCTGCAGTAGCGGCCCGTCCATGTGACTTCCTTCACTGATGCCGGACGAAGCCCGGCCCGCGGTCGCGGGCCGGGCTCCGTCTGCCGAGCTACCTGTCACTGCTCGTGTCCCGGTCGGCTATCCGACCCCGACGTCAACCCGAGATGCCCGCGGACGTGCACGCCGAGGCGTACTTGCCCGCGCACAGCTGGGAGGCCGGAACGAACTTGTCCGCGATGACGGTCGAGTTCATGTTGGTCGTGGTCACCCAGGTCGGGGGCAGCAGCGCGGACTTCACGGCCACCTTGGCCTGCGTGTCCTGGGTGGTGCCGTTGGCCAGGGTCGCCGGCGGGGTGATCCCGGCCCGGGTGTACAGGGCCAGCGCGGCGGCCGCCTGGGCCTCCAGGTAGATCGGCTTGTACACGGTGCCGCACTGGTAGCCGGTCAGGATGTTCTGCAGCCCGGTGAGCGTGGCGTCCTGGCCCGTGGTCGGGAAGGTCTTCGCCTTGATGCCCTTGTTCTGCAG
>JAOPYP010000549.1 GCA_025964635.1 Actinomycetes bacterium
CTCGTCCGACGGTCTTCCGCTGGCGTGCTCGCCCGGCTTTCCTCCGGACCTCGCGGACCAGTTGGCCGCGATCACTTCCGGCCTGTGCAGCCTGGTGCAGGGCGCGGCGCGGATTTTCGAGGGAGGGACGGTGGTCCAGACCGTCGTGGTCATGGACCACGGCCTCCTGATCGTCAGGGCGGTCAATCCCAGCACGGTTCTCACCGTCCTGGCCGCTGCTGACTGCGATATCGGCCAGGTAGCTTACGAGATGGCGCTGTTCGCCGAGCAGGCAAGCCACACCGAGGGCCCAGCTGGCCGCGACGGCCCCCGCTGGCCGGGCTAGCGTGAGTTCAGCCAGGGTGGCCGGTGAGCATCGCCGAACTTCAGGAAGATCACACCCGCGGCCACCAGGCCTCGGCGCGTCTCTTCTACGACTCTGGCGCTCCTTCCGCGATGTGGCTGGTTCCGGCGTGTCCGGTGGTGCCGGGTTCGCGACTTTATGACCGGGTCAGCATTGGCCGGCGGGAGGTGTTGCGGGCGATCGCGCTGGCGCCGGGCGGCCACGCCGGCGCGGCGGGCCGGGTACCACCCGGTGTGAACAGGATGACGCTGATCCGGCTGCTGCGCGGCCTGCCCGGCCCCGGCCGCGAACACCGCTCCGGGGTGCTGGGCGCGGATTTATCCCGATCCCGGGATTATCCCGACCGCTGGCGCGGCCGCGACGGGATGCCGCGTAGCGGGCGTGCTCGTGAGGGCCCGGGGGCGGGACAGGTCGGGATAATTCCGGCTGCCTGAAGAGGCATGGGTGTCTGAGTTCAGGACATGGTTTGCGGGTGTCTCGCGACATCGTTCACATCCTGAGGGGCGGAGTGATGAGCGATGTCGATGGCGACAACGAAGGCCCGGCGAGCGATAAAGGCGTGGATCTTTGCCGACGAGGTTCAACAGCAGCGGATTAGGGACCCTATGGAGATCACTAAGTCGCAGCGGTTGGCCCGCAACAGCCTGAGCGCATCCGGCTGACCGCTGAGGGCCCAGAGGTACTCGCCGCGTTGGAGGTTGTCGAGACCACGCCTGGATACTGCTCGATGCCGACCTCGGGCAATCGAAGTGCGTGCTCGGGCTGATGTCCGGCTTCCCGAGCGCCTTGCGGAAATTCGGGTCAAGGTGCCAGACCTGCGCATCCAGCCCTCGCTGTGCGACCACGAACGTCTCCGCGGTGCCCCAGGTTTCCGGATCGCGGTCGCTCAAGCAGCACGCCTGGAGGAACAGTGGCAGGTCGCGGGTAGCTTCGCCTACCCGGTCGCCGAGCCACTGATAGAGGTGGTGCTCACCCATGTCGATCTTCCTTTCATTGCCGACTGGGCTGTTGCCGGGGCCGGAACCGTCCGTGGGCCGGGGGCGTCCGACCTCCATGAGGATCGCCGCCGCCATACTCGCTGCCACGCTCGCGCTCGCCGGGTGCACCGCGGATCACGCCAATCACGATCAGCGACGGCATCCGCAGAGAGCCACCCTGCTGCCAGTTGCCCCCAGCCCGTTCGGGTGTGCCCGCAAGAAGATGAGCATCGGCCACCCGCTGGTGTTCATTCCCGGCGGACCTGCTCACAACTTGCGTCGCTGCCGCTAGATCGCTCACGGGACTGCCTCCTTCATCAGCAGGCGGTGCAACCCCCGGCAGCGGTTGACTACCGGCCCATGCACCGGCAGGCCGCCGTTGGGCTTGAGCGTGAATGGCTTCTCGCGGACCACCTGCCGGACGGCCGGACCGGGTGCCGCCGGCGAGCGGCACCGAATCACCCATCAGGGATGAAACAGGTGGTTTCATCCCAGCGGGACGGGTAGCCGCATAGGAAGGCAATGTTGCGTGAAGGGGGACGAACATGCCTGACCGACTTTTCCGTGATCGCCGGGACGCCGGGCGGGTCCTGGCCAGCCTGCTCGATCGGTACCGTGACCGCCCCGACGTGATAGTGCTCGGCCTGGCCCGGGGCGGCGTGCCGGTCGGCTACGAGGTGGCGGCAGCCCTCGGTGCGCCGCTGGACGTGTTCCTGGTTCGCAAGCTCGGTGTCCCCGGGCGTGAGGAGCTGGCCATGGGCGCGATCGCCAGCGGCGGCGTGCTGGTCCTCAACGATGACGTGGTCCGCGGCCTGGGCATCGCGCCTGAGACCATCCAGCGGGTCGCCGAGGAAGAAGGCCGCGAGCTGCAGCGCCGGGAACAGGCCTACCGGGAGGGGCGGCCCGCGCTGGATGTGGCCGGCCAGGTGGTGATCCTGGCCGACGACGGGCTGGCCACCGGGGCGAGCATGCGGGCGGCCGTGGAGGCGCTGCGTCAGCAGGGGCCGGCGCGCATCGTGGTCGCTGTGCCGGCCGCGCCCGAGTCGGCCTGCCGGGAACAGGCCGTGATGGCCGATGAGGTGGTCTGCGCAACGACGCCCTCGCCGTTCTTCGCGGTCGGGGCGTCCTACTGGGATTTTACCCAGGTCACTGACGAGGAGGTCCGGGACCTGCTGCGCGCCGCCGCGACGTCACGGACGGCCGGGGCTGGCGCGGCCGGCCCGACCGAGGCGGCCACCATCCGCGCGGAGGCCGGACCCGTGGAGGAGGGGATCCCGCCTGACGGCGCGTTGTTCGACCTGGTCGGCGACGCACAGTTCGTGCTGATCGGCGAGGCGTCACACGGCACCCACGACTTTTATGCGGCCCGCGCCCGGATGACGCGCCGGCTGATCGAGGAGAAGGGATTCGGGGCGGTCGCGGTCGAGGCCGACTGGCCCGACGCCTACCGGGTGAACCGCTACGTGCGCGGCCGCAGCGACGACGTGACCGCCGAGGAAGCCCTGCGCGGGTTCGAGCGCTTCCCGACCTGGATGTGGCGCAACACCGTGGTCCTCGACTTTGCGGGATGGCTGCGCCAGCACAACGACGATCTCGGCGATGACCGGGCCAAGGCGGGGTTCTACGGCCTGGACCTGTACAGCCTGTACCGGTCGATCCATGAGGTCATCTCCTACCTCGAGCAGGTCGACCCGGCAGCAGCGGCCCGGGCCCGCGAGCGCTACGCCTGCTTCGACCACGCCAGCGGCGGCGACGGCCAGGCCTATGGCTTCGCCGCCGCGTTCGGCGCGGGCGAGACATGCGAGCGAGAAGTGCTCGACCAGCTCGCCGACCTGCAACGGCACGCGCTGGAATACGCCCGCCGCGACGGCCTGATCGCCGAAGACGAGCTCTTCTACGCCGAGCAGAACGCCAAGGTTGTCAGCGATTCGGCGGAGTACTACCGCACCATGTTCTCCGGCCGGGTCTCTTCCTGGAACCTGCGTGACCAGCACATGGCCGGCACTCTCGACGCGCTGGCCGGCCACCTGAGCCGCCAGCAGGGCCGGCCCGCCAAGATCGTCGTCTGGGCGCACAACTCCCACGTCGGCGACGCCCGCACCACCGAGCTCGGCAGCCAGGGTGAGCTTGACATCGGCCAGCTGACCCGGGAGCGCCATCCCGGCAACAGCCGGCTCATCGGCTTCACCACCTACACCGGCACCGTGACAGCGGCCAGCGACTGGGGAGGGCCGGCCGAGCGCAAGCTGGTCCGTCCCGCCCTGGCCGACAGCGTCGAGGAGCTGTTCCATGACACCGGGGAGAAAGGGTTCCTGCTCCCATTCCGTCACGCCGCGCAGGCCGCCCAGGTGCTGCGCTCTGCGCGCCTTGAACGGGCCATCGGAGTCATCTACCGCCCGGACACCGAACGCCAGAGCCACTACTTCCAGGCCCGGGTCGCCGACCAGTTCGATGCGGTGATCCACATCGACGAGACGCGAGCTGTCGAACCGCTGGAACGCACCGCCGGCTGGGAACAGGGCGAAGTGCCCGAGACCTACCCGTTCGCCGTGTAACACCAGCCTTCAGCCGCAGCCCGCCGGCGTCCGCCGCGCAAGGCCAGGGAGGATTTGATGACAGTCGCTTACCACAGTGTGCAGATCCTGGCGGCGGGCGCTGAGCTTGAGGCCGACATCGTGGTGCCGCAACAGCCGCACGGGATAGTGCTGTTCGCGCACGGCAGCGGCAGCAGCCGGTTCAGCCCGCGCAACCGGTACGTGGCTGAGCAGCTTCAGCACGCCGGGCTGGCGACCGCCCTGGCCGACCTGCTCACACCTGCGGAGGAACAGACCGACGCCCGCACCGGGGAGCTGCGCTTCGACATCGGGCTGCTCGCCACACGGCTAGCGGCGCTGACCGACTGGCTCGCCGGCCAGGAACCTACCGCCAATCTGAGCCTCGGCCTGTTCGGTGCCAGCACCGGTGCCGCGGCCGCGCTCGTCGCCGCAGCGGCCCGCCCTGCCCTCGTGCGCACCGTTGTTTCCCGCGGTGGCCGCCCTGACCTGGCCGGTGAGGTTCTGCCCCGGGTACACCAGCCCGTCCTGCTGATCGTTGGCCAGAACGACCCGGCGGTGCTGGAACTGAACCGCCAGGCGATGCAGAGCCTCGGCGGCGAGTCCCAGCTGGTAATAGTCCCAGGCGCATCGCACCTGTTCGAGGAACCCGGCACGCTGGAGCAGGTGGCCCAGCTGGCCCGCGACTGGTTCATCGAACACCTCACCTGAGTGCCCGGGCAGCGCACCCAGGCAGCCCGAGGCGGACCGGGAATGCCGCTTCGTTGCCTTGTGCCGCCTCGCCCTGACCATGCTGATCGTGGCCTCCGCTGCCCTCACCGGGGCGCTCCAGGACTGGTTCCGCACCAGTAGTTGCCCATTACGCCTGCCAGATTGGGAAGCTGCGCGGTCAGGCGGTTCGGTGGCCACGGGGCAGGTGCGCGCACCCTGGCCTGCGATCGTGCCCGGCGGCCCGGGTGCCGGCTCACGGCGCCGGGGAGCGCCCGGGGAGGGTGAGGGCGGCGAGGATTCCCGCGCCGAGGACGAGGCCGGCTGACAGGTAGAGGGCGACATGCAGACCGGCCTGGAACGCCGTATAGGCGGCCTGGATCACCTGCCGGACCAGCGAGGCCTCCCCCGGCGGTGCCCCGGCCGACTTGCCGCTGGGCGGGACGGCGCCGGTCTCTAGCGCGTGGATGACCAATGCCTGGAAGTTGGGCGGGATGCCGAGACGGTTGAGCTTGCCGGTCAGCGTGGCTCGCAGTTCCGCGTTGACCACCGCGCCGAGTACCGCGACGCCGATCACGGCGCCAACCTCCCGGCTGGTGTTCGTTGCCGATGCGGCCATGCCCGAGCGTTCGGCCGGGACGGCGTCCAGAGCTGCGGAGGTGACCGGCACGACGACCGTGCCGATGCCGGCTCCGGCGAGCGCCAGGGCCACCACCAGCGGCAAGTACGGTGGCTGCGGGCTGAGGACGGCGTTCGTCAACAGCAGGCCCGCGCCGAACATCAGGCAGCCGCCAGCGATCAGCCAGCGCTGGGCGACCGCGCCCGTCCGGCGCCCGGCCAGCAGCGAGGCGAGGATCATCAGGGTGGCCATGGGCAGGAACGCCAGCGCGATGCGGTATCCGGAGTAGCCGGCGACTTCCTCCAGGTACAGGGCGGTGAAGAAGAAGATTGCGAAGGTGGCGAAGTAACTGCAGAACGCGACCACGTTCGCGGTGACGAACCGCGGCACCCGCAGGAACCGCAAATCCAGCAACGGGTGCGGGGCCCGGCGCTCCTGCCAGACGAAGGCCGCGGCGGCGAGCACGCTCACCCCGAACAGGGCGCCCACCCAGGGCGTGCCGTACCCGGCGCTCTCTCCCTCGATGACCGCGAACACCAGCGCCGCGAGGGCGGCCGCGCCGAGCAGCGCCCCGGCGGTGTCCACGCGATGGGCGTCCGGGTCGGCGCTTTCGGGCAGGATGGTCGCGGCGGTGGCCAGCGCCACCAGGCCGAAGGCCAGGTTGAACCAGAAGATCGCCCGCCAGCTCCACACGCCGACGAGCGCGCCGCCGAGGACCGGGCCGACCGCGAGTGCGAGCCCGGTTACCGCCGCCCACACGCCGATCGCCCGCGACCGGCTGCGTTCCTCGGGGTACAGGTGGCGCAGCATCGACAGCGTGCCTGGCTCGCTGGCGGCGGCGCCGAGCCCCATGACGGCCCGCCCGGTGATGAGCAGCCCGGTGGCCGGGGCCAGCGCGCACAGTACCGAGCCCGCGCAGAACACCCCGGCGCCGGCCAGCATGACCTTCTTGCGCCCGAACTCATCGCCGATCATCCCGCAGGCGAGCATCGCACTGGCGAAGGTCAGGGCGTAGGCGCCGACGACCCACTGCAGGGCAGAGACCCCGGCGTGCAGGTCGGCCTGGACGCTGCCGAGCGCGACGCTCACGATCGTGTTGTCCAGGAACGTCAGGAACAGCAAGGCGGACAGGATCGCCAGGCCGGCTGGCCGTCCGCCGTGACGGGCAGCGGCAGCCGCCGCCGCCCGCGGAGCGACCGGACGGGTCATCGGGCTAGCCGGCCGCCTTGCAGGCAGCTGGGAGCTTGGATGTCTTGCCGCCGTTCTCCAGGGCCAGCAGTCCGCAGAAGCTGGCGACGCCGACTTTCCACGTGCCGTTCTGGAAGACGGCGACTCCCGTCTGGTTCGGCAGCACGGTCTTGCCGCCCTCCATGATCGAGTATGTGACCTTGGCCTGCCTCGCCGACACGAGCGTCACCTTGGTGACCTTCGCGGACACCTGGGACGCGAGGCCAGAGCTGGCCTGGGCCTTGATGACTGAGGCGAATTCCTGCCCGTCCTGCAGCAGGCTGATCCGTTTGGCGACCGGTGTCTTCGGATTGAAGAAGGCCATCCAGTTGGCCTTAATCTGCGACTCGGCCATGGCACTGGACGACGCCGAAGCAGACGCCTTCGCCGCCGTCGTCCTGGGAGCGGTCGTCTTCGGTGCCGAGCTGGTGCTGCTGCTCCCGCAGGCACCCACGCCCACGCCGAGCGCGCAAGCCAGCAGAATCCCGGATAGCGCTCGATTAGCTTTCATTGAGATGTCGCCTGCTTCCCCTTATCATCGGCGAGTTGTCCCAGGCCGTTGGCTGGGCCCGCACACGCACCTGGGACGATCAGGCTTGAGCTGGGGTGGCACCTAGTCGTGATAGTGACGATGGCCGGTCAGCCCGGGAGCCAGAACCGCACGTAAGCGCGCTGGCCCCTGCCTTCAGGTCGGGGCTATGGCGGTAGCACAA
>JAOPYP010000576.1 GCA_025964635.1 Actinomycetes bacterium
CCAGCCAGTGGATCAGGTCCTGGGCGGCCTGCTCGTCGAGGGGCCGGAGCGCGGCCCGCCGGCGGGCCCACGCCGCGGCGGTCCTCGTGTCCCCGGCCGCGCCCGCCTGCGCGGCGATCTGGCCGAGCACCCCGGCCAGCCGCTCGGCATGAGCCTCGCGCTCCTCGTACACCCAGTCGTCGTCCAGCTCATGCAGCAGTTCGCCCCGGCACAGCGCGACCGCCTCATGCAGGCGGCCCGCCGCGGCCAGCTCGCTGAACTCGTGCAGGTCGACCCGCACGCAGCCATCCCGCAGGCCCACCCAGGCCCGGTCGGCCGCCAGGCACGCCGAGGCCGGGCCGAGGGTCACGCGCAGGGTCCACACCGCGCTGCGCAGGCTCGCACGGGCGCTGCTGTCCCGCACGTCGGGCCAGAACCGGGCGGCCCGCCTGGCCCGCGGATGCGGCCCCGGATACAGGGCCAGCCAGGCCAGCAGGGCCCGCAGCCGGGTCCCGGGCGGGAGTGCCAGCTTGCTGCCCTCCCGGTAGACCTCCAGCGTGCCCAGCAGGCAGATATGCACGATCATGGCCGAATCCCCCTGGCCAGGGTAAACACGTTTCCCGCCCCCGGCCCAGGGTCGTTTGTCCCGGTCTCGCTGGTCCCGCCCGCGGATGGCTTTGACGGCCAATTGACGCAGCGTGCGGATCATGAACCGGAAGGCAGATGACCAAGGGGGGACCTTCGATGACAGCCAGCAGCACCGCAGCCGCGTTCGACCTGGCGGCCCTGCGCCGGGGCGTGGAGCAGCGCGACGTGGCGACCATGCTCCGCCTCTACGGCGACGATGCGGAAGTCGTGATCACCGACCGGGATCACCCGCCGAGCACGCCGCAGGTGATGCACGGGCGCGCCCAGATCGGGACGTTCCTCGGCGACGTGATGGGCCGGGAGATGACGCACGCGCTCGATCACGTGCTGGCCTCGGGGGACACGGTCTCGTTCGTGCAGCGGTGCCGGTACCCCGATGGCACCCGGGTGACCTTCTCCTCGGTGCTCGACATCGACGAAGGGGGGCACATCACCCGCCAGGAGGCGGTCCAGGCCTGGGACGACGACACCGGGCCGGAAGCGGCGGGAACCCCAGCCGCGGAGTACAAGGACTTCGCCGAGCCCGACGAGGTGCGCAGCTTCTCCCACGGGCGGATGGAGGTGCTCCACCTGGCGGCCGGGGACGTTGGCCGGATGGTGCTCGAGCCCGGCTGGCGCTGGTCCGAGCACGTCAAGCCCATCGCCGGCACCGAGCTGTGCGAGACGGCGCACCTCGGCTACCAGGTGTCCGGCGTGCTGCGGATCCAGCTGGCCGACGGGACCACGATCGACGCGCGGCCGGGGATGGCGGGCAGCGTGCCGCCCGGGCACGATGCGTGGGTCGCGGGCGAGGAACCGGCCGTCCTGATCGACTGGGCCGGGGCTGCCAGTTACGCGCGGTAGGGCCCCGCGCCACCCCCGGCCGGCCGCCCGGGCCGGCCGGGCCGGCGTGGCCGGCCGATGAGGTCAGGCTTGTCCATGTTCAGCGGGTAGACTCGGGGCAAGTTTGTAACGCCCCGGTAACACGGTCGCGAGAGACTGTCGGCCAGGGGAGGCTCGGTCAGCCGATATGCTGTGCTGCCCGCCATCCACGCAGGTATACGCCGCTGACCAGCAAGGACAGGCCCTCATGGACAGGCAGGAAGAATTCGTCCTCCGTACCCTGGAGGAACGGGACATCCGTTTTGTCCGGCTGTGGTTCACTGACGTCCTCGGCTACCTGAAGTCGGTCGCGGTGGCCCCCGCCGAGCTTGAGGGAGCGTTCGCCGAGGGCATCGGGTTCGATGGCTCGGCGATCGAGGGGTTCGCCCGTGTCTACGAGGCGGACATGATCGCCAAGCCCGACGCGTCCACGTTCCAGCTGCTGCCCTGGCGCGGCGAGGCCTCCGGGGTGGGCCGGATGTTCTGCGACATCCGGATGCCCGACGGCTCGCCCTCCTACGCGGATCCCCGGTACGTGCTGAAGCGCGCGCTCGGCCACGCCGCCGAGCTCGGCTTCACCTTCTACACCCATCCTGAGGTGGAGTTCTTCCTGCTGAAGGAGCGGCCCGCGCCCGGCGTCAAGCCGGAGCCGATTGACACGGGCGGCTACTTTGACCACACTCCGCACAGCGTCGCGCACGACTTCCGGCACGAGTCGATCCAGATGCTGGAAAGCATGGGCATCTCGGTGGAGTTCAGCCATCACGAGGGTGCGCCGGGCCAGCAGGAGATCGACCTGCGGTACGCGGACGCCCTGACCACCGCCGACAACATCATGTCCTTCCGGCTGGTCATGAAGGAAGTCGCGCTCCAGCAGGGCGTTTATGCCTCCTTTATGCCTAAGCCATTCACCGAGTACCCGGGCTCCGGCATGCACACGCATATGTCGCTGTTCGAGGGCGACCGGAACGTCTTCTACGAGCCAGGTGCGGAATTCCAGCTGTCCAAGCTGGGCCGGATGTTCATCGCCGGGGTGCTCCGGCACGCTGCGGAGATCACCGCGGTATGCAACCAGTGGGTCAACTCGTATAAGCGCCTGTGGGGAGCGGCGGAAAGCGCGGCCGGCGCCGGCGGCGAGGCCCCGGCCTACATTTGCTGGGGCCACAACAACCGCTCGGCCCTGGTGCGGATTCCGATGTACAAGCCGCACAAGGGAAATGCCACCCGAGTCGAGTTCCGCTCGGTAGACTCGGCCTGCAACCCCTACCTTGCTTTCGCGGTGATCCTGGAAGCCGGCCTGAAGGGCATCGAGGCCGGTTACGAGTTGCCGCCCGGCGCGGAGGATGACGTATGGGCGCTCACCTCGGCCGAGCGACGGGCGCTGGGCATCTCACCCCTGCCGCAGAGCCTGGATGAGGCGATCACGGTGATGCAGGACAGCGAGCTGGTGGCCCAGGCGCTCGGTGAGCACGTGTTCGACTTCTTCCTGCGCAACAAGCGCGCCGAGTGGAGCGAGTACCGGCACCAGGTCACCCAGTTTGAGCTGGACCGTTACTTGCCCGTGCTATGACTGTGTGAGCCAGGGCTGTGGCGTCGGGCAGTGCTGAGGAAGCGGGCAAGGCTGGGGTGGGCGGCGGGACCAGGGATCGGGGTCAGGGCACAGTGTTCTGGGTGGGCGTACTCGGACCATTACTGGTTCGCAGCGGCGGCGAGCCCGTGCCTGTCCCCGCCCCGAAGCAACGCGTGATCCTGGCCGCCCTGGCGCTCCGCGCGGGCCAGGTCGCCTCCTACGACGAACTGGCCGAGATCGTCTGGGACGGCGCCCCGCCCGCCGGGGCCCGGGTGGCCATCCGCAACTACGTGAAGCGCCTGCGGCAGATTCTCGGCCCGGTAGCCGGGCGCCGCATCGTCACCCGTGATCCGGGCTACGCCCTCGAGGCGGAGCCCGACGAGGTCGACGCGCTGCGCTTCACCGCGCTGTGCAGCCAGGGCGGTGAGGCCATCCGCGGCGACACATCCCCCGGCCGGGGAGCGTGGGAACTCCTGGGCGAGGCGATCGGCCTGTGGCGCGGGAACCCGCTCGTGGATGTGCCGTCCAACGTGCTCATCACGGCCGAGGTGCCCCGCCTGGATGCGCTGCGGATGCAGGCCCAGGAATGGCGGATGGACGCCGGGCTCGCCCGCGGACTGCACGCGGAGCTGGTCGGCGAGCTGACCCAGCTGGCGCGTGATCACCCCTGGCGTGAGCGGTTCCACGCCCAGCTGATGCTGGCCCTGTACCGCTGCGGCCGGCAGGCCGAGGCGCTGGCCGCTTACCAGCGCACCCGGCGGATGCTCGTGGATGAGCTGGGCGTCGAACCGGGCCGGGAACTGCGCGACCTGCAGGCCGGCATCCTCGACGCCGACCCTGACCTGGCCGCCCCGGGTCCGGCGCTGGCCAGGTTCCTGACCGCCCCGCCCGCGCCGGAGACGGGCCCGCCCGCCG
>JAOPYP010000591.1 GCA_025964635.1 Actinomycetes bacterium
CAGCGCATTCACCCTGCAATCGCACCGCCTCGCCGGCCTGATCGTGCCGGCCCAGCCGGGAGAGCAGGTGCGCACGAGCGGCTAGGCAGCCGACCAGCAGGACCGGCGTGGTCTTGGTTGCCTCGACGGCGTCATCGGCAAAGGCGAGCGCGGCCTCGTGATCGCCGGCGCACGCGAGCGCGCAGGCGGCATTGATCCAGACGGCAAAGGCGCGGCTTGGCATGCGGCCCAGCGCTGCGGCCGGCGCCGCGACACGCGCCACCGCGGCGCACTCGGCGAAACGGCCCTGCCGGATCAGCCCCTGGATGCGGATCTCGGCGATGTCCGCTGCCGCTTCCGGATCAGCCTCCGCCCCCATATACGCGCCGGCCGCGGCCAGCAGCCCGTTGACGGCAGCGGCATCGCCTGCCACGGCCTCGCCCCAGGCCAGCCCGATCAGCGTTTCGACGCGAAGTCCGGCTGAGGACTGCGGCGTCAGCAGCGCCTCGGCCTTGCGATAGGCCGCGAACGACGCCGCCGGGTGGCAGACGATTGTGCGCAGCTGGTGGCCGCGCCGGGACCATGCCCGCGGCAGCTCCTCGCCGGTCAGCAGCGCCAGGGCCTGCTCCCATGCCTGTTCCATGAAGTCCCGGCGGCCCAGCCACGCCCAGACCTCCTGCAGTTCGAGCCAGAGCCTGCCGTCGCCGGGGGCACACTCGGTGGCACGCGACAGGAACTCGGCGGCCTCGGTCAGTGCGCCGACCGAGCGGGCGTAGTCCGCCGCGGCCGCCCAGTGCCCGGCAGCTTCCGCGCTGCGTCCGGCAAGAGTGAGATGACGGGCGATCTCGGCGCGGTCGCCGGAGTCGAGTGCGCTTGCCACCCGGTCGTGCAGGGACGAGGCGTCGGCCAGATCCGCGTACACCGCCTCCCGCAGCAGGCCGTGCCTGAATCCGAGCCGGCCGCCGCTGCGCACCAGCAGTCCGCTCTCCAGGCCCGCCTCCTCAGCGGCCGGCAGGCTGGCCAGGCCCAGGCCATCAACCTCGCTACGGGTAAGCGAGCGCCCGGCCACCGAGAGCAGGCCGGCCAGCGCACGGCCGGGCGGCGGCAGGACGCCGAGCGCGGCCCGGACCGCCGTGCGGAGATTGGGCGGGGGAGCGGTGCCGCCCGCGGCCAGCGTTCGCACGCTCTCCACTGCGAGCAGCGGATTCCCTTCCGCGGCGGCTATCACGCGACCCAGTGCGTCGTCGTCCAGCCGGAGCACCGACGATGCGAGCGCCGCCATGTCGCGGTCTGCGATCGGCCCGACGTCCAGCTCGGTGATGCGCACCGCCCGGCCCGCCAGGTCGGCGAGCAGCGCGTCCAGCTCGGGGCGCGATGGCCGGTCCCGCCGGGTCAGCACCAGCAGCACCGGCAGCCCGGCGAGACGGCGCCCGATGTGCGCCGTGAGCCGCAGGCTCGCGCGGTCAGCGCGATGCGCGTCATCCAGGGCGATCAGCGCCGGGCGGTCTGCGCAGGACCATTCGACCAGGCGCAGCACCGATTCGAACACCCGCAGCCGCTCCAGCTCGGGCGCGGCCACGGCGGGGGGCTGCTTGGTTCGCCCGAGGCGGACGCCAAGCTCCTGCGACAGCCGGCTCAGCTCGGTCGGCCAGGAGGCGCCGGCCGGTACGGGGGACACGGTCATCACCAGCGCCCTGGCCAGCTCCAGCCAGGCGGCGAACGGCGTCTCGCCGCCAACGTCGAGGCCAGCTGCGATCGCCATCCGGCCACCTGCGGCACCGACCCGGTAGGCCAGTTCGGCGAGCAGGCTGGTCTTCCCTATCCCCGCCTCACCGGTCAGCACCAGGACCTGCCCCCGGCCGTCGGCGGCGGCCTGCCATGCCGCGGTCATGGCAGTTAGCTCCGCGCCCCGGCCGAACAAGCGGGCCCGCGGCAGAACGGCTGCCGCTGCGTGCAGCTGCGACTGGGCGGCGCGTGTGGCCGGAGAGGGCCGCACCCCCAGCTCCTCACGCAGCAGCTGCGAGAACTGCCGGGTGGCGAGAACCGCTCCGGCCCGATCGCCGTCCGCCAGTAGCCGGCGCAGCAGGTCGCGGTGCGCGGCCTCGTCCAGCGGCGCCAGCGCACACCGCTGGCGGGACCAGTCCACGGCGTCGGCGGTCCTGCCGTCGCTGTCGGCCAGGGCGGCCTGCTCCTCCAGCTTCTTGAGCTGGCGGCTCCGATGCTCCTCACGGGCGGCGATCGCCCAATCGTCGTCGACTCCAGGCAGTAGCTCGGCGATGTCCAGGCCCACCGCCTGGGCGGCCGCCTGGCCGGCCAGCGCGTCAACCCACAGCAAGTTGCCCCGCAACCCGATCGAGCTGCGGGACCCTTCGAGCACCTGCTCGGCGGCCGGGCCCCAGGCCTGCCGCACCGACCAGATCGCCGTGCGCAGGCTGGCACGAGCGCTCGCGTCAGGCACGTCCGGCCATAGCCGCGCGGCCAGATAGGCGCGCGAGTGCGTTCCCGGGTGCAGCGCGAGCCAGCCGATCAGGGCGCGCACCCGATCAGAGGCGGGCATGGGCAGCGGCTCACCGTCGAATTCGGCAGCGAACCCCCCGCACAGCCACAGCCGCAGCATATGGCCAGCGTAGACCGCGTCCTGCGGCCGTTGACGCTGCGTTGACGCTGCCCGAACGCTCCCGGCGGAATCTGGTGCTCAGACAACCGACGAGGAGGGCGAAGATGTCCACGACGCAGCACCAGCCCGCGGTAGACCAGGCAGTTCTCGACGAGTTTCTCGGCCGCGCCATCGGTGACCTGGGCGCCACCATCAGCGCCGCGCTGGTGGTGATCGGCGACCGGCTCGGCTTGTACCGGGCGATGGCCGACGGCGCTGCGGTGACAGCCGACGAACTGGCCAGCCGCACCGCGACCGCGCCGTCCTACATCCGGCCCTGGCTGGCCAACCAGGCGGCCGGCGGATATGTCGGCTACGACCCGGCCAGCGGAACGTACTCGATGGCGCCAGAGCAGGCGCTCGCCCTGGCCGGCGAGGACGGGCCCGCTTTCTTCCCGCCCAGCATGCAGCTGGCCCTGGGCATGCTGCGCGACATGCCGGCCATCGAGGAGCGGTTCAGGACCGGCGCCGGGTTCGGCTGGCACGAGCACAACGCGGACCTGTTCGACGGTACCGAGCGGTTTTTCCGGCCCGGCTATGTCGCCAACCTGGTGCCGGCGTGGCTGCCGGCCCTCGACGGCGTTGTGGACAAGCTGACCAGCGGCGCCACAGTGGCCGACGTGGGCTGCGGCCACGGCGTGACCACCATCCTGATGGCCCAGGCCTTCCCGGCCTCCACGTTCCTCGGCACCGACTACCACGAGGGCTCGGTCCGGGTGGGCAGGCGCCGCGCCGAGGCGGCGGGCGTCGCGGACCGGGTCGAGTTCCAGGCCATGGACGCCAGTGAGCTGAAGCCAGGCCCGTACGACCTCATCACGATGTTCGACTGCCTGCACGACATGGGCGACCCCGACGCCGCCGCGCAGACCGCCCGCCGGGCACTGCGGGCAGACGGGACTCTCATGCTCGTCGAGCCGGCTGCGGGTGACAGCGTCGAGGACAACCTGCACCCGCTCGGCCGGGTCTTCTACGCCGCCTCGACCCTCGTCTGTACCCCGTGCTCGCTGGCCCAGCCTGGCCGCAAGGCGCTTGGCGCCCAGGCTGGACCGGCCCGGCTCACCAAACTGCTCACCACCGCGGGATTCGGCCGAGTCCGTCTCGCCGCGCAGTCCCCGATCAATCTCGTTCTCGAGGCTCGGCCGTAACACCGTCCATCACTCACGGCCATCGCTCACGGCCATCCACCACGAAGGAGACACTGCCATGACAAGTTCCGCCGCTCCCACCACCAGCGCCGCCGTCGACATCGACGCACTGCGCACCGCCATCGAGGCACGCGACGCGGATGGCGTCGCCGCCTGGTACGCGCCGGACGCCGCCCTGACGATACTCGACCGCGACCACCCGCCCGCGGCACCCGCCGTGCACCGCGGCCTGGACGCGATCCGTGCGTACTACCAGGACATCTGCGGCCGCAACGTCAACCACGAGGTGCGCGACGCGGTAGCCACCCCCGAGGGCTTCGCCTTCACCCAGCACTGCAGCTACCCGGACGGGACCGCCGTGCTCTGCGCGACCGTCGCCAGGACCCAGGATGGCAAGATCCGCAGCCAGACTGCCGTGCAGGTCTGGGACAGCTGAGCGCGACGACCCGCTGCCGCCGCGCCGGGCGATCGGCGCGGCGGCGGGTGGTGCTCTCCGCTGGAGGCGCCGATGGGGCGGTGCCGGTCCAGGAGGCGAAGTGGTTGCGATCCGCTTGGGGCCGTTTGCGGGTCGCCTGAGTCACTCGCAAACCAGCCCGCCGCCGGCACATCCTCGCCGCCGCGGCCATCCCATCGCAGGACCGTGGGCGGGTTCTGCTTGACGCTCAGCTAGGCAACGTACCGCTAGGTGCCCGCCGGGTTCCGTCCAGCGGGATCTCTCCGCTAGTTGAATCGGGTCAGTAGCTGAAGGTGGTGACGGCGTCGTCGCCGATCCATTCCCACAGCTGGACGCTGCCGGCCAACTCAGCGCTGGGCAGCAGGGCGTCCTTGTCGAGCTGCTTGGCGTTGAAGCAGACCGGGCAGACCATGTACCGGCCTCCTACCTTCTCATACCTGATGAGCAGGTCCGGCAAGGGAGGGCAGCCATCGCAGGCGACGCCGGCGGCCGTCCCGTTCAGCGCCAGCCGGACGGCTTCCTTGGCTTGGAAGATCAGGGTCGGCCGCCCCGATTCGGCGGCGCCGACCGCGACTAGGAACGCCACGGTTACTTTCTCTGGATCCTCCAGGCCCGTGCTGAGACTGATCACTGCCCTTCCAGCCATGGCTTTCTTACCTTCCTCGGGTGTGATTGGTGCAAGTTCGCTTCGCTCTTGCCGTCGTGGGTCAGGCGGCCGTTGCCTTCACGTGCCGCCGCGCCGCCTGCGTTCGCTCGAGGAGCACCGCGGTGACGGCAGCGGCCACCGCGGCCCCGATCGCGATCAGGGCGATCTGCCAGCCGGCCATGCCGCCGGTGACGACGGTGTGCACCTCAGGCGGCGCCTGGACCTGCCCGGCCGTCCCGCCCGGCGGCACCCGAGTGGCCAACGCGGCCGGGGAGGCGGCGCCGTATATGAGCAGGGCACCGATCACCCCGGCCAGGACGCCCGCCACGCGGCGGATGCGGCGGATGCGGTTCATGGTGGTCTCCTCCAGTACAGATCGCGATTGGTCGAATGCCAGTGTGCGCAGGGCCGCGTCGCGGCCGCCATGTGACGTTCTGCGCATGGCCCAGGCCGCTGCCGCCGCAGTAGCGTGGGGTCAAGCCGGGGGAAGGGGTGCGTGATGACAGCCCAGGTGATGGTCGGCGAACTGGACCTGCGCAGGCTGCTGGGGATAGTCACCGGAAACCGTAGCGATCTCCCGGCCGAGGGCCTGCCGCTGTCCCTGCTGGCGGATCTGACGGACCTGGTCCGCTGCGATGCGGTGTCATTCTTCACCCTGGACAGCGGCGCGCGTGCGACAGGCTTCATGCAGGATGTCCCAGCGCAGGACGGCGGGGAGGATGATGATGGGCCGTTCTGGGCGCACTACTGGGACAGCGACCCGTGCTGCTACCCCGACCGCAGCGGCGACCTGCGCAGCGTTACGAGAATCTCGGATTTCTATTCGGGCCGGCAATGGCGCAGCACCGGCATGTACCGCGACTACCTCCGGCCCGCGGGGTTCGAGCACGAGCTCATGATGTGCCTGCCCGCCGGGCCCGGGCCGTCTGGTGCGCCCGGGCGCAGTATCCGGCTGATCTTCTTCCGCGGGCCGGGCCCCGACTTCTGTGAACGTGACCGCGGGCTGCTCACGCTGCTGCGCCCCCACCTGCACGAGGCCTACCGGGCCGCCGAGCTCCGCCGCCGCGGCACCCCTGAGCTCACCCTCCGGCAGCGGGAGTTGCTGCATCTCGTCGCTGAGGGATGCACCAACGCCCAGGTCGGGCGACGTCTGGGCGTGTCGGAGGGAACCGTGCGCAGGCATCTGGAAAACATCTACGCCAGGCTCCAGGTATCGAGCCGCACGGCCGCCGTCCTCCAGGCGTTCCCAGACCGGGCAGCCGTATAATCCCCCGGCACAGGCATGAGCAGGCCGCCCATAACCTGCCAATACGCAAGCCATCTCCCAGCCGATTGCCGGCCGTGCCGAGAATCGGGAGCAGACAAACCGCCGCGACCTGGCCAACCGCAATCACCCGCTGTAGTGCAGAAAAACCCGATATGGGTGGCCGAGCTGGCATGCGCGCAGATCAGCGCGGTTCTGGGTGGTAGCCAACTGCCACGGCGGCAACATCTAGCTCCGGCTGCCACCCACTGAAGCTGCCGCCATGGTCGCGCTCCCGGTGGGGGGCCACCGGCCCGGCCCAGCGATGAGAGCAGACCCGTGACCGCCAGGACCGCGCGGCGCGGCTGGTATGCGCTGGCCGCGATCGCCGCCGTGTTTACCCTGCCCGGGCGCTCGCCAGGGCAGCCGTTTCCCCCGCTGGTCCCGGTGGGGGCGCCGGCCGGGTGGCCGCACCTCACGCTGCCCGGCGGGACCGCGGTGCTGTCCTACCCGCCCTCGCTGCGGCCGCTCGCTAAGGATCGGTGACACTCCCGCGATCGCAATCGGTGATGCGCAACCGCCGTGGGTGTCGGTGACGTCCCGACCTCACGCAGGGCCTGCAGTCCCTCTTAGCCGAGCTTGCCGCAGATGCCGATGTTCAACCGTGTGAGCGGCCGAAGCGGGCCGGCTGGTGCATGCACGGACATTACCGACGCCCGAGTGTTGACCAGCGCGCCGCGGGAGGACGCGGGTGCTATACGTC
>JAOPYP010000647.1 GCA_025964635.1 Actinomycetes bacterium
CGGTCGCCGCCCAGCTGCGGGACCGGGCGCTGCCGCCGTGGGACCGGCTCGCGGCCGCCTCGGATCCGGCCGTGCTGGGCGTCCTGGCCCGGTACCCGCTGCGCGACCTGGTCACCCGGTCGGCCCGGTACCCGGTGATCGTGCACCGGCAGCGCGCGCTGTTCGGGGCGTGGTACGAGCTCTTCCCCCGCTCGGAGGGGGTCGAGGTCGACCCGATGGGCTACCGGGAGCCGCGGAGCGGCACGTTCCGCAGCGCCGCCCGGCGCCTGGACGCCGTCGCGGACATGGGTTTCGACGTGGTCTACCTGCCGCCCATCCACCCGATCGGCACCACCGCCCGCAAGGGCGCCAACAACGTGCTGCAGGCCGGCGCGGGCGATCCGGGCTCGCCGTGGGCCATCGGCTCCCCCGAGGGGGGCCATGACGCGGTTCATCCCGATCTGGGCACGCTCGCGGACTTCGACGCGTTCGTCCAGCGCACCCGCGAGCTGGGCATGGAGGTCGCGCTCGACCTGGCCCTGCAGACCTCGCCGGATCACCCCTGGGTGACCGAGCACCCGGAATGGTTCAGCAAGCGGGCCGACGGCCGGATCGCGTACGCCGAGAACCCGCCCAAGAAGTACCAGGACATCTACCCGCTCAACTTCGACCACGACCCGGGCGGCATCTACGCAGAGGTGCTCCGGGTCGTCCAGCAGTGGATGGCGCACGGGGTACGGATCTTCCGGGTGGACAACCCGCACACCAAGCCGCTGAGCTTCTGGGACCGGCTCCTCGCGGAGATCGCCCGGACCGATCCTGACGTGCTGTTCCTGGCCGAGGCGTTCACCCGGCCGGCCATGATGCGGGCGCTGGCCGAGATCGGGTTCCACCAGTCGTACACCTATTTCACCTGGCGTAACAGCTCGGCTGAGCTCAGCGATTACCTACGTGAGCTGTCTGGGCCCGCCGCGGCGTACATGCGGCCGAACTTCTTCGCCAACACGCCGGACATCCTGCATGAGTACCTGCAGCACGGCGGGCCCCCCGCGTTCAAGATCCGCGCCGTGCTGGCCTCGATGCTGTCGCCGTCGTGGGGCATCTACTCCGGGTACGAGCTGGGTGAGGGCACCCCGGTCCGGCCGGGCAGCGAGGAATACCTCGACTCGGAGAAGTACCAGTACCGCCCGCGGGACTGGGACGAGGCGCAGCAGGGCCCCGCCGGCATAGCGCCGTATATCGCCCGGCTCAACGCGATCCGGAAAGCACATCCCGCGTTGCACTGGTTGCGTAACCTACGCTTTCATCACGTCGACCAGCCCGAGCTGATCTGCTTCTCCAAACGTGATGCGCAGGAGGAGGACACGGTCCTGGTTATCGTGAACCTTGACCCGCACCAGCCCCGGGAGGCGACCGTCTGGCTTGACCTGCCCGCGCTTGGCCTGGAGAGCGACGCCGACTTTGTGGTCACCGACGAGCTTTCCGGCCAGTCGTACCGGTGGGGACGGGCCAATTACGTGCGCCTCGACCCGGGATACGAGCCAGCTCACATCTTCCAGGTAAAGACATCCCCGTCGGCCTGAGCCTGAAAGATACCGATACACCCGCAGGAGCCCTCAGTGGTTACAGAGCCCGTGCCGGGCCGTCCCGACACTCCCGGCCTCCCTCTTCCGGTGCACCTGCCCAGCTTCGCCTCGCCTCCCGGTGAGCCGATCCCTGACTCGTTCTCGTTTGAGCGGCCCCGCGACCCGCAGTGGTACAAGCGGGCTGTCTTCTACGAGGTCCTGATCCGCGGGTTCCACGACTCCAACGGTGATGGCACCGGGGATCTGCGCGGCCTCACCTCACGGCTGGACTATCTCCAGTGGCTGGGCGTGGACTGCATCTGGCTGCTGCCGATCTATGCCTCACCGCTTCGCGACGGCGGGTACGACATCTCCGACTTCACTTCCGTTTTGCCGGATTTCGGCAATATCGGGGATTTTGTGGAACTGGTCGACGGCGCGCATGAACGCGGCATGCGCGTCGTGGCCGACCTGGTGATGAATCACACCAGCGATGCGCACCCCTGGTTCCAGGCGTCCCGCACCGACCCGGAAGGGCCGTTCGGGGATTTCTATGTGTGGTCGGATACGGATGACCGGTTCGCGGAGGCGCGGGTCATCTTCGTCGACACCGAGCACTCGAACTGGACCTATGACACGGTGCGCGGCCAGTACTACTGGCACCGCTTCTTCGCCCACCAGCCCGACCTGAACTACGAGAACCCGAAGGTTCAGGACGCCATGATCGAGGTCCTGCGGTTCTGGCTCGATCTCGGGATCGACGGGTTCCGGCTGGACGCGGTCCCCTACCTGTACGAGCGGGAGGGGACCAACTGCGAGAACCTCAAGGAGACGCACGAGTACCTGAAGCGGGTCCGGTCCGAGGTGGACCGGCTGTACCCGGACCGGGTGCTGCTGGCCGAGGCGAACCAGTGGCCCGCCGACGTGGTGGAGTACTTCGGCGACGCGGAGGCCGGCGGCGACGAATGCCACATGGCGTTCCATTTCCCGCTGATGCCCCGGATCTTCATGGCGGTCCGCCGTGAGCAGCGCTACCCCATCTCGGAGATCCTGGCCCAGACGCCGGCCATCCCCTCCAACTGCCAGTGGGGGATCTTCCTGCGCAACCACGACGAGCTGACGCTCGAGATGGTCACCGACGATGAGCGCGACTACATGTACGCGGAGTACGCGAAGGACCCGCGGATGAAGGCGAACATCGGGATCCGGCGGCGGCTGGCCCCGCTGCTCGACAACGACCGCAACCAGCTCGAGTTGTTCACCGCGCTGCTGCTGTCGCTGCCCGGCTCGCCGGTGCTGTACTACGGCGACGAGATCGGCATGGGCGACAACATCTGGCTCGGTGACCGGGACGGCGTCCGCACCCCGATGCAGTGGACCCCGGACCGCAACGCGGGCTTCTCCACCTGCGACCCGGGGCGGCTCTACCTGCCGATGCTGATGGACCCGATCTACGGCTACCAGGCGCTGAACGTGGAAGCGCAGCAGAAGAGCTCCGGGTCGTTCCTGCACTGGACCAAGCGGATGATCGAGATCCGCAAACGGCACGCGGTCTTCGGCCTGGGCGGCTACGAGGAGCTGAGCTCCTCCAACCCGAGCGTGCTCGCGTTCGTGCGGGAGCACACGGAGGGTGACCGTTCTGACGGGGTCGACAGCACGGACCGTATACTGTGCGTCAATAATCTTTCCCGGTTCCCGCAGCCGGTGGAGCTGGACCTGAGACGGTTCAAGGGAGTAACCCCGGTCGAGTGCATGGGGGGCGTCACCTTCCCCCCGATCGGGGACCTGAGCTATCTGCTTACCCTTCCAGGACACGGTTTTTACTGGTTCCAGCTCCCCGAGCCCCGGGGGTGAGCACTCACGGTGACGGCGTGGGATACCCCGGTGAGGCCCGGATTAACCCGCGCCTGACCCGCCCGCTTTCGGTGCGGAATCTGGGGAGATGATGATCGCCGTGATGCTGCATGATCCCTGGGGACGGGGTAGACCGGAAATATGACATTTGAGGAAACGCTGGCGGAGTGGATGCCGAGTCAGCGCTGGTTCGCTGGCAAGGGCGCCAGGATCCTCGACCTGGCCATCGTGACCGACACCGAGCTGGTCGGCGGCGATCCGGGGCTGCATCACCTCATCGTGGCGGTCACGCAGGGCAGCACCATCTCCCAGGCCAGCACGGTGGACTCTTACCAGCTCTTCCTCGGCCTGCGCGAGAACCTGCCCGACCACCTGCGGCACGTGCTGGTCGGGGTGGCCGACGACGGGCGGATCGCCTACGACGCGCTGCACGACCCGGACCTGACCCGGCTGCTGCTGCAGGCCATCGCCGACGGCGGCCGGGCGGGCCCGCTGTGCTTCGCGCACGAGCCGGGCGCCGAGATCGACACC
Organism: Actinomycetes bacterium; assembly: GCA_025964635.1. Lineage (GTDB taxonomy): Bacteria > Actinomycetota > Actinomycetes > Streptosporangiales > Streptosporangiaceae > RYN-230. Next base: position 3,930 of record JAOPYP010000647.1, read on the forward strand.
AGCCTGGACAGCCTGGTGCTGACCGGCGAGCAGAGCAACACCAGCATGATGTTCGGTGAGGCCACCATCCTCAAGGTGTTCCGCCGGCCCTCCCCCGGCCCCAACCCCGACCTGGAGGTGCCCCGGGCGCTGGCCATGCGCGGCTCCACGCACGTGGCCGAGCCGCTGGGGTGGATCGAGTCCCGGCTGGACGGGGCCCCGGTCATCCTCGGCATCCTGTCCCGGTACCTGCGCGCCGCGTCCGACGGCTGGTCACTCGCCGCGACCAGCGTGCGGGACCTGTACGCCGCCGAGGGCCGGATCCACGCGGACGAGGCCGGCGGCGACTTCGCCGGCGAGGCCCGCCGGCTCGGCGAGGCCACCGCCGAGGTGCACCGCGACCTGGCCCGGGCCTTCGGCACCGACGAGCTGCCGCCTGAGGCGATCAGCGTCCTGGCCGACGAGATGTTCGCGCGGCTCGACGTGGCCCTGGCCACCGTGCCGGAACTGGGCCGCCACGCCGACCTGCTCGGCTCGGCGTTCGCCGACCTGGCCAAGCTGGACACCCCGCTGAGCGTCCAGCGGGTACACGGCGACTACCACCTGGGCCAGGTCATGCGGACGCAGACCGGCTGGGTGCTGCTCGACTTCGAGGGTGAGCCCGCCACCCCGCTGGCCCAGCGGCGCGCGCTGTCCACCGCGCTGCGTGACGTGGCCGGCATGATGCGCTCCTTCGACTACGCGGCCCGCCACCAGCTGGTGGCCCGCCCCGACGGGGACCGGCTGCACGCCTCGGCCCTCGAGTGGGTCCGCCGCAACCAGGAGGCGTTCTGCGCCGGGTACGCTGCCGCCGGGGGAATCGATCCGGGCACGCACGCCATCCTGCTGCGCGCCCTCGTCCTGGATAAGGCGGTCTACGAGGTGATGTACGAGGCCCGGAACCGGCCCGGCTGGCTGTCCATCCCGCTGGGTTCGATCGCTGATTCAACCGCTGACGCATGAGCATGGTCAGCCAGCAGAACCAGGCCGGGATCAGCCTGGGAGAAATAGACCGCGTGGTCGCGGGGACCCACCACGACCCGCATTCCATCCTGGGCGCTCACGCCGGCCCGGACGGGGTCATCGTGCGGGTGCTGCGCCCGCTGGCCAAGTCAGTCACGATCGTGCTGCCCGGCGGGCAGCGGTTCCCGGCCGAGCACGTGCACGAGGGCTTGTTCGCCGCCACGCTCCCGGCCGGCGAGCAGCCTGACTACCGGGTCGCGGTCAGCTACCCGGACGGCGACGGCGGCAGCCTGCCCGAGATCGTCGCCGACGACCCGTACCGGTTCCTGCCCAGCCTGGGCGAGGTGGACCTGCACCTGATCGGCGAGGGCCGCCACGAGAACCTCTGGGAGGTGCTCGGGGCGCACGTGAAGCACTACGGCGACGTGACCGGGACGGCGTTCGCGGTCTGGGCGCCCAACGCCCGCGGTGTGCGGGTCATCGGTGACTTCAACCACTGGGACGGCCGGGGCCACCCCATGCGGTCCCTGGGCGGCGCGGGGATCTGGGAGCTGTTTCTGCCCGACGTGGGCGAGGGAACCCGGTACAAATTCGACGTGTGCGGCCCGGACGGGCAGTGGCGCCGCAAGGCCGACCCCATGGCCAACCTGGCCGAGCGGCCGCCCGCGACCGCGTCGGTCATCTACACCTCGCGGTACGAGTGGAACGACGCCGAGTGGCTGGCGGCCCGGTCCCGCGGCCAGCAGGTCCGCGAGCCGGTCAGCGTGTACGAGGTGCACCTGGGCTCGTGGCGGCCCGGCCTGTCCTACGTCCAGCTCGCCGACGAGCTGACCGAGTACGTATCCGGCCTGGGCTTCACCCACGTGGAGTTCCTGCCGGTGGCCGAGCACCCGTTCGGCGGGTCCTGGGGGTACCAGGTCACCTCCTACTTCGCGCCCACCGCCCGGTTCGGCAGCCCGGACGAGTTCCGCTACCTGGTCGACCGGCTGCACCAGGCCGGGATCGGCGTGATCCTCGACTGGGTGCCCGCGCACTTCCCGCGGGACGAGTGGGCGCTGGCCCGGTTCGACGGCACCCCGCTGTACGAGCACCCGGACCCGCGCCGCGGGGAGCACCCCGACTGGGGCACGCTCATCTTCGACTACGGCCGGAACGAGGTCCGCAACTTCCTCGTGGCCAACGCCCTGTACTGGCTGGAGGAGTTCCACGCCGACGGGCTGCGGGTGGACGCGGTGGCGTCCATGCTCTACCTGGACTACTCCCGGAAAGCCGGCGAGTGGGCCCCGAACGCCCAGGGCGGCCGGGAGAACACCGACGCGGTGGCGCTGCTGCAAGAGGTCAACTCAACCTGCTACCGGCGGGTCCCGGGGGTCATGATGATCGCCGAGGAGTCCACCGCCTGGCCGGGCGTGACCCGGCCGGTGCACCTGGGCGGGCTGGGCTTCGGCTTCAAGTGGAACCTGGGCTGGATGCACGACACGCTCAGCTACATGTCGCTGGACCCCGTGTACCGGCAGTTCCACCACAACGAGATCACGTTCTCGCTCATGTACGCGTTCAGCGAGAACTTCGTGCTGCCCCTGTCGCACGACGAGGTGGTCCACGGCAAGGGATCCCTGCTCGGCAAGATGCCCGGCGACGAGTGGAACCGTTTCGCCGGGCTGCGCGCCATGCTGGCCTACATGTGGGCGCACCCGGGCAAGCAGCTGCTGTTCATGGGCTCGGAGTTCGGCCAGGGCAACGAGTGGTCGGCCGAGCGCGGCCTGGACTGGTGGATGCTCGAGTACCCGGGCCACGCCGGCGTCCGCAAGCTGGTCGGCGACCTGAACCGCGCCTACCGCGGGTCCCCGGCCATGTGGGCGCAGGACAACTCGCCCGCCGGGTTCAGCTGGATCGACGCGAACGACGCGGCCGGGAACGTGCTGTCGTTCCTGCGCCAGGCCGGCCCGCCAGCACCGGCCAACACGGGCGACCCGGGCGGCCCCTCGGTGGTCGCGTGCGTGGCGAACTTCTCCGGCGGGCCGCACAAGCAATACCGGCTCGGGCTGCCGCACGCCGGCCGCTGGCGGGAACTGGTCAACACCGACGCCGCCGACTACGGCGGCAGCGGCGTGGGCAACCTGGGCGTGATCGAGGCCGT
>JAOPYP010000656.1 GCA_025964635.1 Actinomycetes bacterium
CCCGGTGGCGGCCTCCCGGCGCCGGCGCAGCCGCAGGTACTCGCTGGTGGCCAGGCAGACCGCGGCGACCAGGAACGCGATGAAGCCCGACGTGTCGGTGCGCAGCGGGATGGGCTGCCAGTAGCGGCCGGGCAGGTCCTGGCCACGGAAGCTGCCCACGAGCGCGGTGCTCGCCCAGCCCAGCAGGCCGGCGAAGGCCAGGCCGGCGGTGGCCGCCTCGACGGCCAGCCGGCCACGCCGCACGCCGCCCGGAATCTGGGCGTTCACCGGGGGATCACCATGAGGCAGCGGGGCGTCAGTTGAGCGCGGGGTCATCGGGGTAGTTGGCCACCATCGCGAGGTTACCGCCCTGCCGCCGCAGCACCATCTTCCAGAGCCGCTCCGGCTCGGCCACGAACGCGTCGGCGGGCTCCCCCGACAGCACGTACCAGGCACCCTCGTCGATCTCCGCCTGGAGCTGGCCGGGTCCCCAGCCGGCGTAGCCGGCGAAGACCCGCAGTGAGGCGATGCCGCCCGCCAGCAGTTGCGGCGGCGCGTCCAGGTCGACCAGGCCGATCCGGGACATGACCGCGGACCCGTCCAGCGCCCGCCAGCCGACCGGTTCCTCATCGCCCGGCACAATTGCGAGCGCCAACGCACTGTTCGGCGCGACCGGGCCGCCCCGGAAGACGACGGACGGGCCGGTCACCAGGTCGGTCCACGATTCGAGGACCTGCCCGACCGGGACCTCGGTCGGGCGGTTGAGCACGACGCCGAGCGTGCCCTCCTCCGGCTCGTCCTCGACGACGAGAACGACGGCACGCCGGAAGTTCGGGTCGCCCAGCAACGGCGTGGCGACCAGCAGCCGGCCCGAGAGGTCGTCCTCCATCCCCCCATTCTGGCGGACGGCGCAGGGTTGTTCAGGCTTCGGCGTCCCCGCGCCGGACTTCGTGCCAATTTGAGACACCTGCCGGGAACGCCCGGTTTCCTGAGCCGCTCAGGAACGCGCCGGCCGGCCGCCGGCGGCGTCCCGGACCGCGGCCGCCACCGCCGCGGACACGTTGGCGTTGAACACCGACGGGATGATGTAGTGCGGGCCGAGCTCGGCGGAGGACACCACCCCGGCCAGCGCCCGGGCCGCCGCCACCAGCATGTCGTCGGACACCGTCCGGCTCTGCGCGTCCAGCAGCCCGCGGAACACCCCGGGGAAGGCCAGCACGTTGTTGATCTGGTTCGGGTAGTCGCTGCGCCCGGTGGCGACCACCGCCGCGTGCTGGGCCGCCTCGTCCGGGTCGACCTCGGGATCGGGGTTGGCCAGCGCGAACACGATCGCATCGTCGTTCATGGCGGCAATGTCCGCTCCGCTCAGCAGCCGCGGCGCGGACAGCCCGATGAATACGTCCGCGCCGCGCAGCGCGCCGGCCAGGTTCCCGTCGTAGTGCTCCGCGTTGGTGTGCTCGGCTACCCAGCGCAGGTTGTCGTCCAGGCCGGGCCGGTCCACGAAGATCGCGCCCTTGTCGTCGCACACGATCACGTCCGCGGCGCCCGAGGCGAGCAGCAGCCGGAGCACCGCGGTGCCGGCCGCGCCCGCGCCGGCGATCGTGATCCGGACCGAGCCCAGCTTCTTGCCGACCACCCGGAGCGCGTTGGTGAGGGCGGCGAGGACCACGATGGCGGTGCCGTGCTGGTCATCGTGGAAGACGGGGATGTCCAGCAGGTCGCGCAGCCGCCGCTCGACCTCGAAGCACCGCGGCGCGCTGATGTCCTCCAGGTTGATGCCCCCGAACGCGGGCGCGATGATCTGGACCGTCCGCACGATCTCGTCGGTGTCCTGGGTATCGAGGCACAGCGGCCAGGCGTCGATGCCCGCGAACCGCTTGAACAGCGCGGCCTTGCCCTCCATCACCGGCATGGCCGCGTACGGGCCGATGTTGCCCAGGCCCAGCACCGCGGAGCCGTCGGTGACCACGGCCACCGAATTGCGCTTGACCGTGAGGCGGCGCACATCCTCCGGGTGGCGGGCGATGGCCATGGACACCCGGGCCACGCCCGGCGTGTACGCCATGGACAGGTCGTCGCGGTTGCGCAGCGGGATCTTGACCGCGGTCTCGATCTTCCCGCCCAGGTGGAGCAGGAAGGTCCGGTCGCTGACCTTGCTGACCAGCACGCCGTCGATCTCACTCAGCGCCTGAACGATCGCCTCGGCGTGGTCGGTGTCACGGGCGGCGCAGGTCAGGTCGACGCGCAGCCGTTCGTGGCTGAACGGGATCACGTCCAGGGCGGTGACCGCGCCGCCGGACTGCTCCACGACGTGCGTGAGGTCGCTGACCGCCCGCCCGCGGGATGGCACCTCGAGCCGCACGGTGATCGAATACGACACGCTCGGTGCTACCGACACGTTAATCCCGCCTTCCGCCAGGCCCCGGTGCAGGACACAATCGTGCCACCAACAGGGCCATGATCAGGCCCGGGCCGGGAGGCCCGGGCCGGGGCGCCCGGGCCATCCGGCTGCGCGGGCCGGCGCCCGGGGCCGGGCCATCCGGCTGGGCAGGCCGGTGCCCGCGCGCCGGAGCATCACGGCCTGTCCGGCCACGTACGCTGCAAGGGTGTCCAACGGAGGAATGACCACCAGTGCGCCAGACCGCACCGCCCCGGCCGACCGGGCCGTCACGGTGACCGCGGACGTCGGGCCGCCGACCATCGACGTGACCCGGCTGCGGGTCGCTATCGCCCGGGTCTCGCGGAGCCTGCGCCGGCACGAGCTGGCCGGGCTGACCCCGACCCAGCTGTCCGCCCTCGCCACCGTGGAGCAGGCCGGCCCGGTACGGCTGGGCGACCTCGCGGCGGCCGAGAAGATCGCCCCGTCCACGCTCACCCGGCTGGTCACCGTGCTGGAGGAGCGGGGTTACGTGCAGCGCCATCCGGTGCCGGGCGACGCCCGGGCCAGCACGCTCGTGGTCACCCCTCAGGGGCATGCCATCCTGGAGCAGATCAGGCGGGAGAGCACCATCCTCCTCGCCGACAACCTGCGCACGCTCAGCCCGGATCAGCTGGCTGCCCTGGCCGCGGCGCTGCCCGCGCTGGAGCGCATCGCGGACGCCACGCCGCCTGACGCGCGCCACCGCGGACAGGAGACGCGCGGCGCCTGACCCCGCGGCCGGCCGGCCGCCAGGACGCGGCGGCCGCACGGCTGAGCGGAAGAAGGCGGCCGCCGCTCAGAACAGCAGGCTGGACAGGGTCGCGCGGGCCTTGGCCACCCGCGGGTCACCCGGCGGGAAGACCTCGAACAGGCTGACCAGATGGACCCGGGCGCGGTCCCGCTCGTCCCCGAACGTCCTCCTGATCGTGCCGAGGAGCCGGTCGAAACCCTCGTCGATCCGGCCGGTGGCCACATCGATATCGGCCACACTCGACTGCGCCCCGACGTTGGCCGGGTCTTCGGCGGCCGCGCGGCGGACCTGATTCTGGTCGTAGCCACTCACCCGGCGGATCAGGTTGACCTGGGCCAGGCCCATGGCGGCCGCCGGGTTTCCGGGCGAGTTCGCGAGGACCTTCTGGAAGGCCGCGGCGGCCCCGTCCAGGTCGTCGCGCTCCATGGCCTGCTGTGCTTCCTCGAACGCCGGGTCGGCCATCATGCCCGCGCCGGGGCCGCCCCGCATCCCCGGCCCGCCCGGCCCGCCCGGCCCACCAGGCCCGCCT
>JAOPYP010000753.1 GCA_025964635.1 Actinomycetes bacterium
CCGGGGCCGCCAGCCCCGCCGCGCCCCCCGGCGACGGCCCCGGCCCCGGCGACGGCACCGGGCCCGCGACAGCTCCCGGCCTCGACGCCGTACTCGCGACCGACTCCCGCTACGCGGGCACCGCCCAGGAGGCCAGCCCCGACCTCGAGATCCTCATCGAGCGCGCCATCGAACCCGGCCTGGCCCGCGTTGCGGCCGGCCTGGGGATGCGAAGGCTCGCGTTCGAGGCCCACGAGATGACCGTGGAACGCTACCGGGCATTCGCCGCCCAGGTTCCGGGGACCGAGCTTGTCCCACTCGGCCGGGCCGTTGAGGAAATACGGATGGCCAAGGACGAGCGGGAGATCGCGCTGCTCGCCCGGGCCTGCGAGATCACCTCGCGTGCGTTCGAGCACATCGTGCCCCTGATCCGGCCCGGCGTGACCGAGCGCCAGCTGGCCATTGCCCTGGAGCGGGCCATGACCGACCTGGGCGCGGACGGGCTGGCCTTTGACACCATCGTGGCCAGCGGCCCGAACGGGGCCATCCCGCACCACGTGCCGTCCGCCCGCCCGTTGGCGGCCGGTGATCTGATCACGATCGACTGCGGCGCGCGGTACCAGGGGTATCACGCGGACATGACCCGGACGGTCGTGCTCGGCGAGCCCTCCGCCTGGCAGCAAAACATCTACGCGCTGGTGGCCGCGGCCCAGGCGGCGGGGATCGAGGCGGCCGTGCCCGGCGCGGACGTGCGGGCGGTGGACGCGGCGGCCCGCGACCTGATCGCGGAGGCCGGCCACGGCGGGCATTTCCAGCACGGGCTGGGCCACGGCGTGGGCCTGGAGATCCACGAGGCCCCGATCATGGGGTACGGCAGGACGGGTACACTCAGGGACCGAGTCCCCATCACCGTCGAACCCGGGATCTACCTCCCCGGGCAAGGCGGCGTCAGGATCGAGGACACCCTGGTGGTGCGCGCTGGAACGGGGACGGCGGCACCGCAGGAGCTACTCACCACTACCACCCGGGAACTGCTCGTCCTGTAGCCGGCCATCGGCGGCGGGGCCGGCGCACCCGCACGCAGGAGACACGCAGACGTGGCCAGCACGAACGACCTCAAGAACGGCATGACGCTGAACATCGACGGCCAGCTCTGGAACGTCGTCGACTTCCAGCATGTCAAGCCGGGCAAGGGCGGCGCCTTCGTGCGCACCCGGCTGAAGAACATCATGTCCGGCAAGGTCGTGGACCGGACCTTCAACGCCGGCGTCAAGGTCGACGTGGCCAACGTCGACCGGCGTGAGATGCAGTACCTCTACCGTGAGGGCGACGACTTCGTCTTCATGGACACCCAGGACTACGACCAGCCGCACATCCCCCGGCAGACCGTGGGCGGCGCCGCCGACTACCTGCTCGAGGAGCAGACCGCGACGGTCGCGTTCAACGACGGCAACCCGCTGTACGTGGAGCTCCCCGCCTCGGTGGAGCTGACCGTCAGCCAGACCGACCCGGGCGTGCAGGGAGACCGGTCCACCGGCGGCACCAAGCCCGCCACGCTGGAGACCGGAGCGCAGATCCAGGTGCCGCTGTTCATCACCACGGGCGAAAGAGTGAAGGTGGACACCCGCACCGGTGGCTACCTCGGCCGCGCGTGACCCGGCCCACGCCCGGATCCCGCGTGCCCGGATACCCCGTGCCCGGATACCTGGTGCCCGGATCCTCAGCGAGCCAGTCCCGTGTCTGCCCGCGGTAAGGCCCGCAAGCGGGCCCTGGACGTCCTGTTCGAGGCGGAGGTCCGCGGCGAGCCGGTGCTGGACATGCTGGAGCAGCGCATCATCCAGGCCAGCCCCCCGGTGGGGGAGTACGCGGCGGAACTGGTCCGCGGCGTCCAGGCGCACCGTGAGCGCATCGACGAGCTGCTGGAAGAGTACGCGGAGGGCTGGACGCTGGACCGGATGCCGATCGTGGACCGCAACGTCCTGCGCATCGGCCTGTACGAGATGCTCTGGGCGGACGACGTCCCGGACGCGGTGGCGATCAGCGAGGCGGTCCTGCTGGCCCGGGACCTGTCCACCGACGCGTCGCCCGCGTTCGTGAACGGGCTGCTGGCTCACCTATTGGAACTAAAGCCGACGCTGATCGCCTGATGGGTCAGTCTTCTTAAAGTCAAAGTCAAATTCTTAGGGTCAAATTCTCCGCAACGAAAACCGTCACGCCGGGCTGAACTGCACCCGCAGCCCGTGCTTGCGGAGGACGGACCAGAACCACAGTACCGAGGCGCCAATGCCCGCCACGGTGCCGGCGACCGTGGCGACGGTCGAGAGCATGAGGAACGTGCTGGCCGGCTCGGTCACCATCATCACGCCAAGGCCCGCGGTGAGGACCAGGAAGATGCCCGCCCAGAGCCAGGTCGCGCCCTGGAAGAAGCGCTGCAGGGCGGGGTGGTAGGCCGGATGCCGCAGCGCCACGACCTCGGCGGCCAGCTTGGCCACGATCGGGTTGGGGCCGCGGGCGGTGCGCGCGAACAGGATGAACATGGCCGCGTAGCCGAGCGGGAACTGGAGCAGGAAGATCCAGAACACGCCAGTGGCCACGACCACGACGGTCTGCAGGGTGAGCACGATGGCCGAGATCGTCAGGAGGCTCGGCACTGATCCGCAGGCCATCTTCCGGATCACCGCGGTGAGCCAGATCGCCAGGACGCCGGCGATGAGCCCAGCGTTCCGGCCGCCCAGCCAGGCGCCCAGGAAGTAGGCAGCGAGCGGCAGACCAAGGGATTCGCTCAAGCTCAACCCGGTGCAGCGAATGAGTCGCAGCGGCCGCGGGAGCTCCAAGTGCTCGACCATGGGGGAGAGCCTAGGCGGTGAGTCTCGTGAGTGAGACCCGTTTGGATATGGATGACCATTCACAGAGGTTCTGCTGAGCAAAGCTGCAAGTAAACGTATTGTTGCCGCATCCGGAGACCGGCTCAGGTATCTCGCGTACCCCATGGACCGTCATGTCAGCGCTGACCTCCAGCCCGCAGAACTCCCGGCTCCATGCAGGAGCCAGGTCGCCCGGTGCCGCCTCGCGAAACAGGTGGTACGCCCCGCCTGCCGGGCAGATCTGCCACAGCGCATCCACCCCCCGGTGGCGGCGCGCCCGCACCGCATCGCGACGCAGGCACTGGCCTATGTATTGCCCAGCGAAGGGACCGGTAATCGCGGAATCGGGGTGGCTGGCGGGGTGAATTTCGGGCCGCCGGAATGCGGCTTCCCTGGCCAGGGACCAAGCGGGGCGCGATCTGCGGGGAAGCCGTGCGTTCAGCACGGTAACAAACTCAGAGCATTCTTAAAGGAATCTCTCAGGTTTTACTCAGCGGCCGTCGGCCGGACGGGGGCGCGGTGGAGGGCGGGCGGTCTGCCCGGGTGGTGCGCTGGGGGGCGGGCGGTCTGCCCGGCGGCGCCGGGCGGGGTCGTGGCGAAGGCCAGGGATTGTCATGGTCGCGCACTAGATTGGGATCCGACCGGGAGCGAGGAGGGGCCGTGGCCAGCGAGCGTCGTGGCGGAGGGCTAGAGGTGCCGCCCGGGACAGGCGCGCCGACCGGGATAGGCACGGCGCAGCGGTGGAACCGGTACGACGACGGGCGCACGGCCGTCATCCGGGAGGTGCTGCGGGCCGTCGTGACCGGGCTGGTGGCCGAGACCGGCCGGTCGCGGCTGGACATCGTGGACGCCGGCGGCGGGACCGGCGGGTCCGCCGTCCCGCTGGCCGGCCAGGGGCACACGGTGACCGTGATCGACCCGAGCCCGGATTCGCTGGCTGCCGCGCAGCGCCGGGCCGCGGAGATGAACGTGCAGTTGCGGGCCGTCCAGGGGGACGTCGGCGACCTGGCCGACGTCGTCGGGGAGCAGGGTGCCGATCTGGTGCTGTGCCACAGCGTCCTGGAGTACGTGGACTCACCGGCGGCCGCCATGACCACGGTGGCCAGCGTGCTGCGGCCGGGGGGCGCGGTGAGCGTGCTGGCTGCCAGCGCGGTCGCGGCGGTCATCCACCGGGCCCTGGCCGGGCGTTTCGACGAGGCCCGGCGGCTGCTGGCCGCGGTTGGCGGCCCGGCGGGCGGGGCCGACGGCCGGTCCGGGGCCGGGTCTGAGGGCGGGGCCGATGGCCGGTCCGGGGCCGGGTCTGCGGGCAGGTCCGGGACCGGGCCGCGCCGGTTCACCCTGGCCGAGGTGACCGGCCTGATCGAAGGGGCCGGGCTGCGGCCGGGCGCCGCGCACGGGATCCGGATCTTCGCCGACCTGGTGCCGGGTTCCTTCGCAGACGTGGACCCAGGCGCCGCCGACGCGTTGCTGGCCCTGGAGCAGGCCGCCTCCACTCACCCGGCCTTCCACGACTTCGCCGCCCAGTTCCACGTGCTCGGGTACCGATGACCCGCGGCGGCCCGGGTCGCGGACCAGCCGTCCCGGACGGGGCGGCCTCCCCGGATCGCGGGCCGGTGACCGGGGAGCCAGTGCCTGGGGAGTCAGTGACCGGGGAGCCAGTGTCTGGGAAGCCGGCGGCTGGGGGAGCGGCGGCTGGGGGAGCGGCGGCAGACAGCGGCTGCCGCATCCTGCATGTGGACATGGACGCCTTCTACGCCAGCGTCGAGATCCGCGACCGCCCCGAGCTGGCCGGGCGGCCGGTGATCGTGGGCGCGACCGCCAGCCGTGGCGTGGTCCTCGCCGCGTCCTACGAGGCGCGGGCGTTCGGGGTGCACTCGGCCATGCCGGTGACGCGGGCCCGGCGGCTGTGCCCGCAGGCCGTGTTCATCTCGCCCCGGCATCACGTCTACGCGGCCGTGTCCAAGGAGGTCATGGAGGTCTTCCGGTCGGTCACCCCCGAGGTGGAGCCGCTCGCGCTCGACGAGGCGTTCCTCGACGTGTCCGGGGCCATCCGGCGGCTCGGGCCGCCCGCCCGGATCGGCGCGCTGATCCGGGCCACCATCGCCGAGCAGCAGGGCATCACCTGCTCGGTTGGGGTGGCCTCGTCCAAGTTCATTGCCAAGCTCGCGTCCACCCACTCCAAGCCGGACGGCCTGCTTGTCGTGCCCGCCGACGGCGTCCTGGCGTTCCTGCACCCGCTGCCGGTGGCCGCACTGTGGGGCGTGGGGGAACAGACCGGGCAGGTGCTGGCCCGGCTCGGGCTGCGCACGGTGCGGGACATCGCGGAGATCCCGGTCGGCACCCTGCAGCGCGAGCTCGGTCTCTCGCTGGGCGCTCACCTGGCCGCGCTGGCCTGGGGACGGGACGAGCGCCCGGTGGTGAGCAGCACCCCGGAAAAGAGCATCGGCGCGGAGGAGACGTTCGCCAGCGACATCGACGACCCGGAGGTGATCCGCCGCGAACTGCTCCGCCTGTCCGGGCGGACCGCACGCGGCCTCCGCTCGGCCGGGGCCCTGGCCCGGACCGTGGTGATCAAGCTCCGGCTGGCCAACTTCACCACGATCACCCGGTCCCGGACGCTTCCCGAGCCCACCGACGTGGCGCGCACCATCTACGCCACCGCCTGCGCCCTTTACAGTGCCGCCGGGCTGGACTCCCGCGCCCGGCTTCGCCTGGTCGGGGTGCGCACGAGCGGCCTGGTGCCCGCTTCGCGGGCCGCCACCCAGCTGGCTTTCGGTGAGCGGCCGGCCGGCTGGCGCGATGCGGAGCGGGCCCTGGACCGGATCAGCGGGCGATTCGGCACCGACACGGTCCGGCCCGCCGCCCTGGTGACCGGGCAGCCGGATGAGCCGTTCCCCCGGCTGTCAGCCGGATCACATTTTCAGGCGCCGGACGAATCAGCCCGGCGCCCGCCCGGAGAGCCAGCCCGGCGCCCGCCTGCGGAATCAGCCCGGCGCCCGCCCCGGGAAGGCTGATATACTCACCCTTACGCGGATCTAATTCGAATTTGCGTTTGGCTGACGCCCGGCTCGCCGGGCTGGTAGCTGCGGCAGGCGCCAGAGGAGGTCCGGGGTGCAGGCAGGGGCCGGAACTCCTTTACCCTCCCACTACCCTTCCACCTAGAGCAGCCGGACTCGTATTCTGGAAGAAGAACCCTGGACCGTGAGATGAACTCATCGCATCCGTCCCCGCGCGCGAGGTTTCATGGGAGGCGCCGTGCCGCTGTCTGAGCACGAGCAGCGTCAGCTCGATCAGATCGAGCGTGCGCTCTATGCCGAGGATCCGAAGTTCGCGCAGGCGGTACGCGCGAAGGATCCACGGGTGCACTACAAGCGCCGCGTAGTCGAGGCGGCGATCGGCTTCCTACTCGGCGTCGGCCTCCTGCTGGCCGGCGTGATCTCCAAGCTCACCCTGATCGGCGTGGCCGGTTTCGTGGTCATGCTGGCCTGCTCGATGTGGGCCCTGTCCAGCTGGCGGCACATGTCTGGTGGCGCCGCCTCGCGGCCTGGCCCGGCGCGTGATCGCCGGATGCGGCCGCCGGTGAGTTCCCGGTCCCGGTTGATGGAACGGCTCGAGGAGCGCTGGCGCCGTCGTCAGGAGCGGGACCGCTAGGTAGCCCGTACTCGGGCTACCCGGGATCCCGGGTAGCCCGTGATCAGGTCGTCCGCGCCTTGCGGTCGGCTCGCGGGCCGCGGCGGGACCAGGCTCCCGTCCGGTGCGCGGCCACATCCATCCAGCTGAACACGTCCAGCGCGTGCTGCACGGCCGC
>JAOPYP010000773.1 GCA_025964635.1 Actinomycetes bacterium
CAATGGCTCGACCCGCCCCGCGGTCCGGCGGTCGCCCTGCTCGACCAGACCCGGCTGCCGGTCGAGGAGAAGATCCTGACCTGCGAAAACGTCCCCCAGTTGGTGGATGCGATCCGCCGCATGGTGATCCGGGGCGCGCCGGTTCTCGGCGTGGCCGGTGCGTTCGGCGTGGCGCTGGCCGCCTGCCGGGGCGATGACGTGGCCGCCGCCGCGCGGCTGCTCTGCGAGGCCCGGCCGACCGCGGTGAACCTGGCCTGGGGCACCCGCCGCGCGCTGGCCGCGTACCAGGCCGCGCTCGCCGCCGCCCTGGAACCACACCACCAAGACCACAATCCGCAACGGCTGGCCGCGGGTGCCGCCCTGGACGAGGCGCGGGCCATCGCGGCTGAGGACGCCGCCGCCAGTGAGGCGATGGCCCGGCACGGCCTCAGCCTCATACCCGAGGGCGCCCGGGTACTGACGCACTGCAACACCGGGGCGCTGGTGTCCGCGGGCGGCGGGACCGCGTTCGCGGTGATCATGGCGGCACACCAGGCCGGACGGCTGGCCCGGCTCTGGGTGGACGAGACGCGCCCCCTGCTGCAGGGTGCCCGGCTCACTGCCTATGAGGCGCAGCGGGCGGGCATCGACTACGCGGTGCTGCCGGACTCCGCGGCCGCGGGGCTGCTGGCCAGCGGTGCGGTGGATGTGGTGCTCACCGGCGCGGACCGGATCGCCGCGGACGGCAGCGTGGCCAACAAGGTCGGCACCTACAGCCTGGCGGTGCTCGCGCGCCACCACGACGTCCCGCTGGTGGTCGTGGCGCCGGTGTCCACGATCGACTTCGGCACGGCTACCGGCAGTGAGATCGTTGTGGAGCACCGCGGCGCCCGGGAGGTGACCACCCTCGGCGGGCAGGTCATCGCGCCGGCTGGCAGCGCAGCGTATAACCCGGCGTTCGACATCACGCCCGGTGCCCTGGTCAGCGCGCTAGTAACAGAGTGTGGTGTCACCCAGCCTGTTACTGCGGGTAACCTACGTCTGCTAGACGCTCGCCCGGCTCACCGGAAGAGTGCCCTGACCGATGTTTCCGTGGAACTATGAGGCCCATGAAAGGTCGTGTCCTCGTCGTCGATGACGACGCTGCCCTGTCCGAGATGCTCGGCATCATGCTCCGTGGCGAGGGATTCGAGCCCACGTTCGTCTCGGATGGGGATAAGGCGCTGGAGGTGTTCCGGGACACTCATCCCGACCTCGTGCTGCTCGACCTGATGCTGCCGGGAATCGACGGGATCGACGTCTGCCGGCAGATCCGCACCGAATCCGGTGTGCCTATCGTCATGCTCACCGCCAAGAGCGACACTGTCGACGTGGTCCTGGGACTCGAATCCGGTGCGGACGATTACATCGTCAAGCCGTTCAAGTCGAAGGAGCTGATCGCGCGGGTCCGGGCCAGGCTGCGCCGGACCGACGACCCGGCACCCGAGATGCTGCAGATCGTGGACGTCGAGATCGACGTGGCCGGGCATTCGGTCAAGCGCAACGGGCGGCCGGTCAGCCTCACCCCGCTGGAGTTCGACCTGCTGGTGGCGCTGGCCCGCAAGCCGCGCCAGGTGTTTACCCGCGAAGTCCTCCTGGAGCAGGTGTGGGGTTACCGGCACGCGGCGGACACCCGGCTGGTTAACGTCCATGTGCAGCGGCTCCGGGCCAAGATCGAGAAGGATCCGGAGCATCCGGAGATCGTGGTGACCGTACGCGGCGTCGGTTATAAGGCAGGTCCGGCCTGATCTAAGGAGAGGCCCCGGCCGGGCCAGCGAAACGGCCCAGCGAGACGGCCCGGCAGGGCGGGCCAGCAGGGCCGGGTAATGTCCCGATCAGCGTGAAGAAGGGCGATGGAGGGGGCAGCGAGCAGCAGCGAGGCGGGCCGCAGGCCGCGCGGTAGCGGGCTGCCCGGCGGTGGCATGCCCGTCGGCGGGATCCCGGTGGGCGGGCTCTCGGCGGGCAGTATCAGTCTGCCCGGGACCGCGGCTGCGGACTCCGGGGCGGCGCTTCCCGGCCTGGGCCTGGGCCAGCCGCCCGGTGGCTCCCGGATCGCCCTGCTGGTCCGGCGGGCCGGCCGCCGGATGCCGCCCCGGACGCGCCGTGCCCTGCGGACGCTTGACCGCCGGGCCCGGGTGGCCGCCGGGCGGATGCGCCGCCGCTGGCACCGCTCACTCCAGCTCCGCGTGGTCGCCACCACGCTGGTGATCTGCGTGGTCGTCGTCACGGTGCTGGGGTTCTTCCTGGTCCAGCAGATCGAAAGCGGGCTGCTGAACAGCGCGCGGACCTCAGGCGCCCACCAGCTGGCCGAGGGCCTGGCCGTGGCCAAGAACGATCGGGGGCTGGAAGGCTCGGCCGGGGACCGGGTGAAGTCCCTGCTGTCCCTGGCTTCGACGCTGCAGTCTCTGAGCGGGCCCGGCGACAACTTCGATGTGGTGATCTTTGCCCAGCCATCCGGGGATTCCGCCTTCGCCGGCACCTACGGCAACCAGAACCTCAGCGCGGAGAGTGTCCCGGCCTCGCTGACCCGCAAGGTGACCGAGGAGCAGCAGCAGCAGGGCCGGACCGACCAGCTCTGGTCCACCCCGACCCTCATGCAGTACCGGCACGGCCGCGCTCCCGCCCCCGGGCTGGCGATCGGCGGCGTGATCAACGGGCATGACCAGCTGTACTACCTGTTCCCGCTGGACCAGCAGCAGGCCACGCTGAGCCTCGTACAGCACGCCATGCTGTTCGGCGGCCTGGTCCTGGTCGCGCTGCTGGTCGGCATCGTCTCCCTGGTCACCCGCTGGGTGGTGGTCCCGATCCGGGAAGCGGCCGGGGCGGCCCAGCGGCTGTCCGACGGCCAGCTGGACGAGCGGATGCCGGTCCGCGGTACCGATGACCTGGCCGCGCTGGCCCGGTCGTTCAACGACATGGGAGCCAGCCTCCAGGAGAAGCTGCGCGAGCTGGAGGAGCTGTCCAAGGTACAGCGGCAGTTCGTCTCCGACGTGTCGCATGAGCTGCGCACCCCGCTCACCACGATCAGGATCGCGGCGGATGTGCTGTTCGCGGGCCGGGAGGAGCTGATGCCGACCGCCGCCCGGTCCGCGGAACTGCTCGAAGGCCAGCTGGAGCGCTTCGAGTCGCTGCTCGGCGACCTGCTCGAGATCAGCCGCTACGACGCGAACGCGGCGACGCTGGACGCGGAATCCGCCGACGTGTGTGACCTGGTCCGGCGCGCGGCGGCGGACGCTGAGCAGCTGGCGGCCCGGCGGGGGACCCGGATCGTTTTCCGGCTGCCCCCCGAGCCCTGCGTCGCCGAGGTGGACCGGCGCCGGGTCGAGCGCATCCTCCGCAACCTGCTGGACAACGCGGTCGAGCATGGCGAGGGCCGGGACGTGGTGGTCACCGTGGCGGGAGACCGGGACGCGGTGGCGGTGGCCGTTCGCGACCACGGCGTGGGGTTCGGGCCCGCCGAGCAGCAGATGGTGTTCGACCGGTTCTGGCGGGCGGACCCCGCGCGAGCGCGTACTACCGGCGGCACCGGGCTCGGCCTGGCCATTGCGCTCGAGGACGCCCGGCTGCACAACGGCTGGCTGCAGGCCTGGGGGGAGTGCGGGAGGGGCTCGGTCTTCCGGCTGACCCTGCCCCGTTCCGCCGGTCAGGAACTCGTCGGGTCGCCGCTGCCGCTCGGGCCGGACGAGGCGGAGCCGGGCCCGGAACTCATCCCTTCGCCGCTGCCACTCCGGCTGAACCCCGCCCCGCCGGACCCCGAGCTGGCTGGCACCGGGTTCACTGGGCCTGAGTTTGCCGGGACCGAGTTCGCCGGCACGGAGTTCGCCGGCACCGGGCTCACCGGTGGCGGGTTCGCCGGGGTCCAGCCCGCGGGGAACCCGCGGACGGGGACCGAGCCGGAAGGCCCGGGCAGCACGGGCGCGGTCGGTGGGTAAGACGGGGCCCCTGGTTCGCTGGCTCACGGCCGCGCTGGCAGGCATGACCCTGGTGGTCGGCTGTGCGGCCGTGCCGACCAGCGGGCTGCTGCAGCACACCGCGCTGCCAGCGGGCGCCGGCGGCGCGCAGCAGGGTACGCACTGCTGCGCCGTGATCTTCAACCCGCCAGCCCGGGGCTGGAGCCCGTCGCAGATGGTCGAGAACTTCCTGCTGGCCGGCGCCGACTTCGCTGACCACCACGCGATCGCCCGGAAGTACCTGACCGCGGCAGCCAGCCGGTCCTGGCAGCCCGGTCCCGGGCCCGCGGTCACCGTGATCGCGGACCCAGGACCGAGAGTCATGCCCGCCCAGCGGCTGTTCGGGTCGCAGGACACCGCGGTGGTCGACATCAGCGCGTCGGAGCTGGGCCAGGTCAGCACCAGTGGCCAGTACATCCCGGCGGAAGGTGGCCAGGCGCAGCTCAACCAGGCCTTTACCCTGCAGCGGGTGAACCGCCAGTGGCGGATCGCCACGCTGCCCTCCGGCGGGGTGAATCAGCCGTCCAGCGAGCTCCTGCTGACCAAGGGCCTGTTCCAGCTGGCCTACCAGCCGCGCAACCTTTACTACCTGGACCTGGCGGGCAAGGGCCTGGTGCCCGACCCGGTCTTCGTGCCGGTCGATTCGGGGGATCCCGCCGGCGATCTGGTCCGGGCCCTGCTGGTCAGCCCGCAGCGCTGGCTGTCGGGGGCGGTGCTGTCCGCCTTCCCGCCCGCGACCGCGCTGGCCCCGCACCACCCGGTCCAGATCCTGCCGGGGAGCAAGACCGCCGTGGTCGATCTGAGCCTGCCCAAGTCCGCGGCCACCGAGCCGTCGCTGGCCGCGATGGCGTCGCAGCTGGTCTGGACGCTGACCAGCTCCTCATACGGATCCGCGGCCATCCAGGCGGTGAAGCTCCAGGTCAACGGCCGGGTGTGGAGGCCGGCCGGGGCCAGCAGCGCGGTCCTGAGCCGCAGCGACTACCCGCAGCCTGCGCTGCAGCCGCCAGGACGCGAGAACCTGTACTTCATCGGCAGCAACGGGGCGGCGCGCGTGCTCGACAGCCGGCTGGGCAGCAGCAGCGCGGTGCCGGGCCAGGCCGGAACCGGCCAGGTCCCGC
>JAOPYP010000124.1 GCA_025964635.1 Actinomycetes bacterium
GCGCGGTATTCCTCATAGGCGGCGAGGCTGGGAAAGCTGAACAGGGCCAGCGCCCTGTCGCTTGCGCCCTCGGCAGGCAGGAAGTAGCCGTGGTGGATGCCGCCGTGCCGGCCGACCAGTCCCATCCACCGGCGCGCGAACCGTTCGAAGGCCTCGATCTTGGCCGGGTCGATAACGTACTCCACGACGCAGGTGATCACAGCTCAGCCTAATCCGCTCGCTCACAGAGAACCGGATGTGTCGGCTGATCGTGGGCTGGCCTGTGGCCGGCGGTGGCGACGCCGTCGATCACTTGGTGCACACCGAGGAGCGGCCTCGCGGTGGGCGCGGCTCGAGGAGAGCCGCAGGCGTGTGCTGAATGTGTTTCTCAGGTTCGCGGATCTCATCGGCGGAGTTGGAATCCGGCCCGCCTGGCGCCGTCAGGCGGGCCGGGGTTCTGGTGCCTCCTACTGCAGCGCAAGGTGGCCGAGGCCGCCGATGCCGGAGATGGCCACAAGGTCGCCGGATCGCACGTTCCCGACCTTCACGGCCTTGTATCTGGTGACGCCGGCGCAGCTGAGTGGTGCGGCGTCGATGGGGTCGATGCCGTCAGGGACCGGTGCCGCAAAGGCTGCGTCGGCGGTGAAGTACTCGGCGAACCCGCCGTCCACTGAGTAGCCGGTGTTCTGTTCCATCCGGACGGCGACCCGGCCGGGACCAGGCCCAGGAATCGGCCGGTCTTCGATCACCAGCGGCTGGCCGAATTCGCGGACAACTGCGCATTTCATGATTGCTCTCCTCCGGGATGTACCAGTGCCGGGCAGGAATTTGAGTGGGGCTTAGCCAGATCCGGCCCGCCCGGAGGCTGGGCCGGATCTGGCGGACAGGTCAGGCGGTGACAGTGCTCGTGTGCACGGTCTTGGTCAGCAGTTCGGTCTCGGCAGGCACCCGGCGCTCGTGCACCAGGCCTGCGATCGAGAGGATCAGCAGCAGGCCGCCACCGATGAAGGATGCGACCGCGGCGAACAGCGCGATCTGCCCCATCTGCCAGAACCCGTAGGCCTCGAGCAGCATCGAGCGAAGCGTGGTGCCGCGGAACACGGTCTGGACCAGGCCGGCCAGCGCGGTGTTCTTCGGCTGGGCCAGCGAGGCAGCGGACAGCTGCGAGTAGGTCTTGCCCTGGCCCATCTCGGCAAGGTGGACGGCGATGAAATGGTCCGCGTAGGTCTTGGCCTGCGCACCGGTGGTCAGGGCCTGGCCGGCGTACACGCCCATCGCGGCCTGGTCGGAGGCGGGCAGGGCCTTGAACCCGGCGTTGCTCTTCGTCGGGAAAACGATCTTCTGGGCGACGAGCTGGTCGCGCACCTGCCCGTTGGCGAATGAGTAGCCCCACATCAACAGCCCGCCTGCCACGAGCAGGACCGCGGCCAGGACGAGTCCTCCCGCGCTGACCAGTGCATCAAAAGTCTTGCGGCGCATTTCTGGTGCCTCCTTAGGCGCCGGGCCCCGGGGCCCGGTAATTGGTTCTGTCATATGCAGCTTCTCCTTAGCCCGGGCCTGCAGGAAGGGGCATTTAGCCTTGATCGGAAAGGACTTCAGTCACCGCACCAACGGTCCTTTTCCGGAACGCGCGCCATGGGGACTCGAGACTCTCTAAGTACTGACCTTCGTCCCTTGCTAACTCACCCGGATAAGGCAACTGTGGAGGGAAAGGCAGGCGCTGCATCGAACGCGGCGAATGCTCAGGCTCGGCGTGGGGGAAACTCGCGCCGGGAGAGAATGAGAGGCTCGACAATGAAGCGAATCACAGTGGCAGTGCTGGCTACCGCCGCCTTCCTCGCCCTGCTCGCAGGCAAGGATGACATCCGCCGGTTCCGCCGCATGTACAGCATGTGAACGTGCGGGCTGTCGCCGGCAACGTGAGGATGGCCGCCAGAGAATCATCTCCTGGCGGCCACCTTCCAGAGCCCGTTCAGCATTTCAGGTGGGCGGTGCAGGACCGAAAGTGCCTGGCCTTCGGGTCCTTCGGTCCTTAGCAAACGCCACCGCAGAACAAGACCTTGCGCAGGCCCGGTAGCAGATTTCACGGGTCAGCCATGAAAGGAGAATCATCGTGTCAACTCACCGAACGAATAACGGCAGCCGTCAGCCCGCGGTCTCCGAACCGGTCGTCGAGGTTCTGGAGGAGACGGAGTGCCTGCCCCTGATCGCCGGAGGTGGCGTGGGCCGGATCGGGTACACCGGCCGTTTCGGTCCGACGATACTGCCCGTCAACTACCAGATGTACGACGGGTCAATCGTGTTCCGCACCGGGTTGCACAGCTCCCTGGGAAAGGACCTGCGGACCGGGATCGCGGATGCGGAGTACAACGTCGCATTCGAGATAGACCAGATGCAGCCGGTCACGCAGGAGGGGTGGAGCGTTCTCGTCCAGGGCGCGGCGCACTTCGTGGACTCTGAGCAGGAACTCGCTCCGATCGCCGAGCTGGGCGTGCAGGCGTGGCCTGGCGGCTCCAAGGAGCAGTTCATCCGTGTCATCCCCGCCCGGATCACCGGCCGGCGCATCCACAGGACCTCGGAAACAGCGGCCCGATAGGGCCGTGTTGCCGGAGGCCCAGGGCGCTAGCCGCCATTTGATCACCTGGAAGTCGGCCAAGCGCAGCTACGACGAGACCGCCGCGGCCGGCTCTGGAAGGTTCCGCTGATCTGGCCGTAGCCTCCCAGCGGCGACCACGTCTTGAGGCGGCAAAGATGACCCGAGGGGCCGAACGTCCCGCCGATCCGGGCCGCTCAGCCGGTGACGCCGCTACCCGGCCCGGCCATGGTTTGAGTACGGGAAGTTCCTGGGAGGCGAGTATGAGCACTTCAGCAGGGGCAGGGCGGTCGCCGTAATGCGGGCGGGGGTTGGCGACGTGCTGGCCGTGCCCGGCCAGGGAAACCGCACTGGCCTGATTATCGACGTTCTCGGCAAGAACGGCGCTCCGCCCTATGTGGTCAAGTGGCTAAGCGACGGTCATATCGCCATGGTGACTCCCGGCCAGTACGCTCGGATCATTCCAGCTTCGGACGAGACTCTCACTGAGCAGCCCTTGCCGGATGATCAGTGACGACCGGGCGGGCCTGTCGGAGGGGGACTCCGTGGAATCCTCAGAGCCGCATCCGATCCTGCCGCACTTGCCGCTTGATGACCTGCTGTCGGAGTTGCAGGGCCGCCTGCAGGCAGTCCTCGCCGCACGTGACCGGGTCCATGGGCTGCTCGAGGCGGTCGTCGCGGTTGGCAGCAATCTTCAGCTGGAGGCCGTGCTCCGCCGCATCGTGGAAGCTGCGGTTGTCCTGGTGGACGCACGGTACGGTGCGCTGGGTGTGGTCGGCGAGGATGGCCGGCTGGCCGACTTCATCCCGGTCGGCCTGGATGAGGCGGGGATCGCCAGCATCGATCACTGGCCCGAAGGCCGCGGACTGCTCGGCCTGCTGATCAGCGACCCGCGTCCGCGGCGGCTCGGCGAGATCGCCAGCCACCCGCAGTCCTCTGGCTTCCCCGAGGGTCATCCCCCGATGCGGACCTTCCTGGGCGTGCCCGTCCGGATCCGTGATGAGGTCTACGGCAACCTGTACCTGACCGAAAAGCGGGGCGGCGCGGCGTTCGACGAAGAAGACGAGATCCTGATCACGGCGCTTTCAGCCGCAGCCGGCGTGGCCATCGAGAACGCCCGGCTGTTCGAGGAAGCCCACCGGCAGCAACGGTGGCTGCGGGCCAGCTCAGAGGTGACCCGGCGGCTCCTGGCCGGAGCTGGGGCAGACGAGGTGCTCGGGTTCGTGACCGAGCAGACGCTGCAGATGACCGCAGCTGACCTGGTCGTCCTGGCACTGCCCGACGCAGCCAGCCGCCAGTTGACGATCACTCACGCCGCTGGGCAGGGTGCGCAGCGGGCACTGGGCCTGGTGCTGCCCACCGAGGCATCTGTCTCGGGGGCGGTGCTGGCTACCGGGGAGCCGATGTGGCTCGAGGACTTCCGCCATGATGAGCGGGTCGCCAAGGCCGCCAGGGAAAACATGGACGTGGGATCGGCGATCGTGTTCCCGCTAGGTACGGCCGGTAATGGCCGCGGCGTGCTGACCGTCGGCCGCCATCCGGGAGCGACGCCACTTTCGCGGGCTGCTGCCGAACTGGTCACGACATTCGCAGCGCAGGCCGGGGTGGCGATCGAGTTGGCTGAGCGCCGCAGGGACGCGGAGCGCCTGACGGTATTCGAGGACCGGGACAGGATCGCGCGGGATCTGCATGACCAGGTCATCCAGCGGCTTTATGCCAGCGGGATGAAGCTGCAGGGCACTATCCCGCTGATTGACCGTCAGCCTGCCAAAGACCGCGTGAGCAGCGTGGTGGACGATATGGACGCCACGATCACCGACATCCGGCAGGCGATCTTCGCCTTGCAGGTCCGCGGCGAAGACCCTCCTGGCCTGCGCGACAGAGTCATAGAGCTAATGCAGGAGATGACTGAGCCGATGGGCGTGTCGTCATCACTGCGCCTGGACATCAGGCTGGACGCCGGGGTTCCCGATGACATCGGTGAAGACATGCTGCTTGCCTTGCGAGAGGCCCTGGCGAATGCTGCCAGGCACGGCAAAGCCAGCGACGTCGAGGTGAGCATCGGACTGGGCAGTGAACTGAGCCTGCTCGTCCGTGACAACGGCACCGGTATCACGGATACGTCCCGCCGCAGCGGGCTGGCCAACCTGGCCCGGCGTGCCGAACAGTACGGCGGCACGCTCACCGTCGGCCCGGGAGACAACGGTGGAACGGAGCTGCAGTGGCGGGTGCCACTGCCCGCGGGTGATCCGCCAGCTGGATCGGAACCCTAGACCCGCTGAGCTTTTACGTGGTCGTCGAAGACCCGGGCGGCGTAGGCGGCGGCTTGTGTCCTGCGTTCCATGCCCAGCTTGGCGAACAACGCCGAGACATAGTTCTTGACGGTTTTCTCCGCGAGAAACATGCGCTCGCCGATCTGCCGGTTGGTCAGGCCCTCACCGATCAGCTCCAGGATCCGCCGCTCCTGAGTGGTGAG
The DNA here is from genome assembly GCA_025964635.1 of Actinomycetes bacterium. Lineage (GTDB taxonomy): Bacteria > Actinomycetota > Actinomycetes > Streptosporangiales > Streptosporangiaceae > RYN-230. The sequence goes on from JAOPYP010000124.1 coordinate 5,049, forward strand.
CCCGTTCAGCGGGTCGGAGTGCACCGCCTGGTCCCGCATCCGCTTCATCACCCGGCTGGCTGCCTCCGGGTCCAGCATGGACTCGCCGGCCGCCAGCGCCCGCACCGCGCCGACCAGGTCGGTGCCGCGGATCTGCTTGAGCACGTATCCGGACGCACCGGCCATGATCGCGTCGAACAGCGCCTCGTCGTCGGCGAACGACGTCAGCATCAGGCACGTCAGCGACGGGTTGTCGGAGCGCAGGTCGCGGCAGACCGAGACGCCGTCGCCGTCGGGCAGCCGTACGTCCAGGACGGCCACGTCCGGCTTCGTCGCCGGCACCCGGGCCAGCGCCTCCGCAGCCGTGCCCGCCTCGCCCACGACCTCGAGGTCGTCCTCGGCCTCGAGCAGCTCGCGCACCCCGCGACGCACGATCTCGTGGTCGTCCAGCAAGTAGACCTTGATGGGCGTGGTGGCACGGGGTTCTTCCGACATGACCCCAATCTAGGGCGCCGATGTCGGTCCGTCGGGCTCCGATGGACCCGCCTTCGGGGGACCTTGGTCCCTCGTCCGTGACC
>JAOPYP010000125.1 GCA_025964635.1 Actinomycetes bacterium
CTGGCGGCGGCCCTGTTCGCCACCCTCGCTGGCACGCAGTTCCTCGGCGCCTTCGCGACTTATGACGCGATGGCGTTGTTCCTGCTCGCGCTGGCCGCATGGCTAGGCGTCCGGTCTGCTGACTGCCAGCGCTGGACGCGGGCAACTCTCCTGATCACAACTGGCGTGCTTCTCGTCGCCGCAGATGCGGTGAAATACGCGACGGCGCTCTTTACTCCCGTAGTGATCGTGGTCGTCGCCATGACGGTCTGGCGGAGGCACGGGCGTGCCGCTGGGCTGGCGGGCGGCCTGACCGTGCTTGGCTCATGGCTCCTGCTGGTCATCGCGGCCATCACGGCTGGTGGCCGGGAGTACTGGCTGGGCATCACCACGAGCACCCTGGCCCGGCCGCAGTCGAGTGTTCCGGTAACGGCCGTTCTCCACCGTGCCTACGTGTGGACCAGCCTGATTCTGGTCCTGGCCGTACTGGGTGCGGTGCTGTCGTATCGCGGCGAGGCACGCGGGAAACTCCTGGTTTCCGTCCTGGCGGCCGCCGGCCTGCTCGCCCCGGCCGAGCAGGCCCGGCTGCACACGGCGGTCAGCCTCCAGAAGCATGTCGTGTTCGGCGCCTGGTTCGCCTCGATCGCCGCCGGCTACGCCATGGCGCGGCTGAGCAGAGTCGATCATGGCTATGGCTGGGCACCGGTCATGGCCCTGCCCATCGCCGCGTCGACACTGTTCGGCTCGATGGGCCAGGCGGCCTCGCTGTTCCAGGTCTGGCCAAACGCGGCCGATGCCGTCACCCTGCTCCGCGCGGAGATGGGCCTTCATCCAGGCAACTACCTGGCCGAAGACTACGACGTTGAGGCCTACTACATGCGCGCCGATCTGCCCTGGCAGCGGTGGTCAAGCACCTATCACTTCAGCTACCCGGGGACACGTACGGGGGAAGCCTCGTACCGGGCAGCGATTGACCGCCACTACTTCTCCCTGGTGATCCTTAATTTCGGGGACACCACGGCTGTAGACAGGCAGATCACCGCAGACATGCGCCACGCCGGCGGCTACTACGTCCTTGCGCGTCCCGGTCGCTTCACCATATGGGCATCCGCCTCGAAGGCAACCCGGCCAGCGGGGAGGTACCGTGCTCGTTACTGAGCCTTCGGCCGCTGCCCACCTGCAGCGGGTATACCTGCCGCGACCGCCGAGCCGCAGGCAAAAGTACGAGTACTTTGGCAAGCAACGGCGCTGGGTGTTCGCGTTCCTGCTCATCGCCGCCGCCGGGATTCTCTACGGCTATGTTCGCGTGGCCGAGCACGCCTGGGTTGTCGCCCCCCTCATGTGGCTGCTGCTCATGGTTATCGTGCCACCGGTGGTCATCAACTTCTGGCTGAGAATCGGCCGTCCCAGGCTGACCCTTGCGGGACACCAGGACACGGTAGACAGCTACCGGGAGCACGGCGAGAAGGTCGACGTCTTCCTGCCCAGCTGCGGCGAGCCGCTCGCCTTGCTGAACAACACCTTCCAGTACGTGAGCGAGTTGGAGTGGGGCGGGCCGAGGACCGTCTATGTGCTCGACGACTCGGTCCGTGAACAGGTACGCGACCTGGCTCAGCGGTACGACTTCCGGTACATCGTCCGCCCGGACCCGGGTCATATGAAGAAGGCCGGCAACCTTCTGCACGCCCTGGGGGTCAGCGACGGAGAATACATCGCCGTCATCGACGCAGACTTTGCCGTGCGGCCCGAGTTCCTCTACGAGACCATGCCTTACTTCCACGACCCCAAAGTCGGCATCGTCCAGACGGCTCAGTACTTCGACGTGCGCAACCGGTCGTTCTCCTACATCCAGCGCTACGCCGGGACCCTGCAGGACATTTTCTTCCACTTCATCCAGCCGGCCCGGGACCGCTACCGGGCAGCGATCTGCGCGGGCACGAATCTGGTCTACCGCCGCACCGCTGTCGAGGCAGCCGGCGGCTTCGCGTGGGTGCCGATCGGCGAGGACGTGCACTCCGGCGTGAGACTGGCGTGGGCTGGCTACGAGACGCGGTACCTGCCCCTGTGCCTCGCCAAGGGCGTGGCTCCCGCCGACTTCCCGTCGCTGGCTAATCAGCAGACCCGCTGGTGCCGCTCGTCGATGCTGCTGATGCTTGAGAAGCATTTCCGGGAGGCGCCCTTCACGTGGAAGCAGCGGGCCGCCTTCTGGGCAGCGTTCTTGTACTACATGTCATCGGCCGCATTGCTACTCACCGGGCCATTCCCGGCCCTGGCGATGATCTGGTTTTTCCCGCAGCGTATCTACCCGCACAACTACCTGCCGATGCTGCCAGCGATCGCTGCCACCCTGTTCGTGTTCCCCCTGCTCAGCCGGGGCTGGCGGCCCACGATCTACCGGGTGTGCATGATCAACTCATGCTGCCACCTGTACGCGGTCTGGTACACGATCCGGGGAAGCGTAGCTGAGTGGGTTCCGACCGGAGCCTCCAGCCGTAAGGGACAGGTTCCCGTCATGGTGAACCGGATCCTCTGTACTTGGATTTTTCTTGTTCAGGGGCTCCTCTGGTCGGGTCTGGTCCTGCGTATGCATCAGTACGGCTGGCATGCATATTGGACGACAGCCGTCCTCGCCTTTGTGCAGCTGTATATGCTGGCGCCTTTGCTGACCCCCAGCAAGGGCGTCTGGCGACACGCCCAGGAGCAGCCTGCGGAGGTCGCAACATGAAATATTTCAGTCCAATTGCGCTTGCTTTCGCGCTAGCGCTGCGGTCCGGTTCCTGCGGGGGAAAGCGAATGACGCTGGCCCTGCGCCGCGAGCGGATCACAGAAGGAGCCATCCCATGAGGCATCAGAGCAGGAGAAGGCGCAGAGGTCCGGGGCGGCTCGTGATCACCGTTGTAGTGATCGTTGTCGTGGCTGCGGTCGGAGCGGGTGTCTTCCTCCACAACAGGTCAACGAACTCCACCGGGCCACTGCCGGTCCAGCTCCCCGCAGCGACGGGTGCCTACCTCGGCGTGTACACGCATGGCGTTCCTGACTCGTACTCGGGGGTCGCAGCATTCAATAACGCTACCCAGGCCAAGCCCGATGTGGTCATGTACTACAGCGGCTGGTTTGTGCCCTTCCCAGGCAAGTTCGCCACAACCGTGGCCAACAACGGCGCAGTGCCACTCGTGCAGATGGATCCCGATAAAATCAGCGTGTCCAGGATCGCTTCCGGACGGTACGACGGCTACCTGAGCGCTTACGCCGAGGCCGTCCGCGCCTACCATCATCCGGTGGTCATGAGCTTCGGCCACGAGATGAACGGCGGCTGGTACAGCTGGGGCCACGGGAAAACGCCACCCACGGTCTTCGTGGCCGCATGGCGGCACATCGTCAAGCTCTTCCGCGCCCTAGGCGCCCACAACGTGACGTGGATGTGGACGGTCAACATCATCAACAACGCGCACGGCAGCAGCATCCCCAGCCCAGCCCAGTGGTGGCCTGGTGGGGCCTATGTGAACTGGGTCGGAATCGACGGCTACTACCTCAAGCCGAACTGGAAGTTCGCTCCCTTGTTCGGACCGACCATCGCTGCCGTCCGGAAGCTGACCCTCGACCCGATACTTGTTGCCGAAACCGGTGCCGTGCCAGCCGCAGGCCAGCCGGCGAAGATCGCCGACCTGTTCTCTGGCATCCACCAGTACGGCCTGCTCGGGTTCGTCTGGTTCAACTCCACTAACTCGCACGGCCTGCAGTTCGGCATTAGCAGTCCTGAGGCCCTTGCCGCCTTCCACAAGGGTGCCAGCACGTACACCAGGCCGGGAGGATGAACAGTCGGCTCCACTGACCGGGCTGGGCATCAGCCGGAAACA
>JAOPYP010000815.1 GCA_025964635.1 Actinomycetes bacterium
CCCGGGCCACCTGGCCGGCGGGCGCGGCCGCGGCCGCCGCGTCCGGCGTGCGGAGCGCCTGGGCCGCCCCCATCCTGGGCAGCGACGGCGTGCTGGGCACGGTGTCCGGCTACGCCGCCTCGCCCGGGAGCCCCGCCTCCGAGCGGCTCGAGCTGGCCACCATCTACCTGCGCTACGCGGCGTCCGCCATTGAACGGGAGCGGCTGCTCACCGAGGTTTCCCGGCGTAACCGGGTGCTGGAATCACTGCGCGGGCTGCTGGAGAGCCTGGCCGGCCCGGAGCGGCTGCAGGGCGGCCTGGAGATCTCGCTGCTGGCCCTGCTGGACGGGCTGGGCGCGGACACCGCGGCCGTCATGGCCGCGGACGGTGAGACCCCCGAATCCCGGTGCGTGGCGGGGGAGACCGGCCCCGGGGTGCTGCCCGGGCTCCGCGCAGCCGCTTCGGCCGTGCTGTCCGCCGGGGACGACCTCCCGGCCCGGCTGGTGGCGCCCGGGCTCGCCGCCGGCTCGCTCCGGCTGCCGGGCCAGCGCGGGGCGCTGGTCGCCTGGTGGAACCTGGGCAAGACCGTTACCGAGGACGCCCTGGAGTTGCTCGACGACGCGAGCCGGTCGCTGGCCCTGGCCATGGAACGGGAATCGCTGGAGACCGCGCGGCGCGAGGCAGCCGCGCTGCGCCGGTCGCAGAGCATCCAGCGGGACATGCTCTCCTCGCTCAGCCATGAGCTGCGCACCCCGCTGACCGCCATCCACGGCTACGCCTCCACCCTGTGCCAGCCCGACCTGACCTGGGACCCCGAGGCCACGCGGCGGTTCCTGGGCTCCATCGCCGCGGAGTCGGCCCGGATGGAACGCCTGGTCGGCGACCTGCTCGATTCGACCGCGATCGAGTCAGGCGTGTTCCGCCTGCAGCGCGACTGGTGTGACCTGGGGCTGGTCGTCAGGGCCGCCGCGAACTGCCTGTCCCGGGGGGCGGCGGTGCGGATCCACGTGACCGGCGGCCTCGAGCCGGTCTGGGCCGATCATGACCGGCTCGAGCAGGTATTCGTCAACCTGCTGGAGAATGCGGCCAGCCACGGCACGTCGCTGCGGGGCACGGACGTCACCGTCCGGGCCGGCGGCCCGCCGGGGTGGGCCGAGGTGGAGATCACCGACTACGGGGCGGGCATCCCGGCCGGGCTGGCCGGGAAGATCTTCGAGCCGAGGGTCCGGGGCGCCACCGAGCTGGCGGGCACCGGGCTGGGGCTGCCTATCGCACGGGGGATCGTCGAAGCGCACGGCGGCACCCTCGTGGTGGAGCCGGCGGACGCCGGGGCGTCCTTCGTGGTCGCGCTCCCGGCAGATCCGCCACCAGGGTGCACGGGCGAACCGGCCGGGGCATCCTGGAACGTGGTGGAGGAACCGGAGGAACAACGTGGTGGCTGACAAGACGGTCGTCCTCATCGTCGAGGACGACCAGAACATCGTCGACCTGGTCCGGTCCAACCTCTCCGCCCGCGGCCATGACGTGATCGTGTCCAAGGACGGGACCGGGGTCAGCGAGGTCCTCCAGGCGCGGGGCCTCGACGTGGTGCTGCTGGACCTGATGCTGCCCGGCCGGGACGGTTTCGAGCTGTGCCGGGAGATCCGGGAGCAGTCGGCAGTCGGCATCATCGTGGTGTCCGCCCGCCGGGCCGAGACCGACAAGGTCCGGGCGCTCAACCTGGGCGCCGACGACTACATGACCAAGCCGTTCGGCATCGAGGAGCTTCTGGCCCGGATCAACGCGACCCTGCGGCGCAGCAAGCCCTCAGCCGACGGCCGGCCGGAGCCGAGCATCGTGCGGATCGGGGACGTCGAGATCGACCTGGAGCGCCGGCGGGTCACCAAGGCCGGCGGCCTGGTGCACCTGACCCCGACCGAGTTCGCGCTGCTCCGCCAGTTCGCGGTCAGCCCGGGGGAGCTGCTGACCCACGCGACCCTGCTGCGCCGGGTGTGGGGTCCCGGGTACGAGACGCAGACCGAATACACCCGGGTATACGTCGGGCGGCTGCGGGCCAAGCTCGAGCGGGCCGGGGATGAGCCGCTGTTCATCACCGAGCCGCGCTCCGGCTACCGCTTCGCCACGGCATGACCGCGGCCCGGCTGGCCTCGGTGCTGATGGCCACCCTGGCGGCGGCCGGGCTGGCCGGCGGCGGGTTAACCGCCTGCGCCCGGCCTCCGGAGCCCCCGTCGGCCGCCGCCCAGGGCCAGGTGATGCCCTCGGTCTCGGCCGGGTCCTTCAGCACGGGTTTCTCGGTGATGCGCAGGCTGAAGGCGCTCGGCCGGATCGGCACCGGGAAGATCGGGGTGCTGCTGCCCGACACCACCACCTCGCCGCGGTACACCGAATTCGACGCCCCCTACCTGGCCCGCGCGCTGCAGGAGGCCGGGCTGAGCCGCAGCCAGGTCATCATCAGCAACGCCCAGGGCAGCGACGCCACCCAGCAGGCGCAGGCGGAGTCGGACATGACCCAGGGCGCTACCGTGCTGCTGCTGGATCCCATCGACTCGGGGGTGGGCGCGTCGATCGAGTCGGCGGCGGCGTCCCTCGGCGTGAAGGTCATCGACTACGACCGGATGACGCTGGGCGGCACCCGCGCCTTCTACGTGAGCTTCGACAACGTCGCGGTGGGCGCGCTGATGGCCCGCGGGCTGGTGAACTGCATCCGGGCCTGGCACGTGCGCCACCCAGACGTCCTGGTCATGCGCGGGGCGCCGACCGACAACAACGCCACGCTCTTCGCCCGTGGCTACGACCAGGTGCTCCGGCCGTACTTCGCCTCCCGCAGCTACACCGCCGCGGGGCGGCCCGCTGGCAGCTGGAATCCCACCACGGCGCAGACCACGTTCGAGGAGCAGTACACCAACAACAACAAGATCACCGCCGTGCTCACCCCCAACGACGACACGGCCGGCACGGTCATCTCCTACCTGAAGACGCTGAACACGCCGCCCCGCGCCGTCCCCACCACCGGGCAGGACGCCACCCCGGCCGGGCTGGCCAACATCCTGTCCGGCTACCAGTGCGGCACCGTGTACAAGCCGATCTACCTGGAAGCGCAGGCCGCCGCGGCGCTCACCCTGTACCTGAGGGCCGGGCTGGTCCCCCCGGCCAGCCTGGTCAACGGCACCACCTTCGATCCGACCGGGCGGGTGCGGGTGCCCTCGGTGCTGCTGCGGCCCATATGGGTGACGACGGCCAGCATGGCGGCCACGGTGATCAGGGACCGGTTCGTGACGGCCGCGCAGCTCTGCGGGGGCTCACTGCGGACCGCCTGCCGCCGGGCCAGGATCGCGGGCTGACCGCCGATGGCCCGGGTGGACGTCACAGTCCCGCGCCGCGCGGCGGCGTGGCTGGCGCCGGGCGAGAGCGGCGCCATCTCCGTGATCACCGGCCTGATCGTGATCGGGGTCATCTTCCAGTCGCTGAACGGGCACTTCCTGTCCCCGGTGAACCTGACCGACCTGCTGATCCAGGGCGCGGTGTTCATGCTGCTGGGGATGAGCGAGGTGTTCGCGCTGCTGCTCGGCGACATCGACCTGTCCATCGGCTTCCTCTCCGCGATCGGCGGGGTCATCACCGCGGAACTCCTCATCGGGACCCGCACCTGGCCCTGGTGGGCGGCGGTGATCACCGCCCTGCTCGTCACCACGGCCATCGGCGCACTGCAGGGCACCTTGATCGCCCGGCTCCGGCTGCCCTCGTTCGTGGTGACCCTGGCCGGCCTGCTCGCCTGCCAGGGGGTGATGATCTGGATCCTCGGCTCGGGCGGCACCCTGCCCATCTCGGACAACGTCATCAACGACCTGGCCAGCGGCTGCCTCACCCCGGCCGCCAGCTGGCTGCTCATGGCGGCCATCGTCGCCGCGTTCGCGGTCGTCACCATCCGGCGCGACGCCGAGCGGCGGGCCGGCGGCGCGGCCGGGCCCCCGCTCAGCCGCACCGCCGCCAAGGTCGGGGCCGCGGCCGCGGCCGGCCTCGCCATCGTGGCCGTGTGCGATACGAACCGCGGCGTGCTCAGCCCGGTCCGCGGCGTGCCGTGGGTGGTCCTGATCGTGCTGGGCGTCCTGTTCGCCTGGTCCTTCCTGCTCAACCGGACCCGGTTCGGCCGGGACGTGCACGCGATCGGCAGCAACGCGGAAGCCGCCCGGCGGGCGGGGGTCAGCCTGGCCTGGATCCGGACCGTGTCCTTCGCCCTGGCCGGCCTGACCGCCGGCGTGGGCGGCATCGTGTACGCCTCCGAGCTGAGGTCGGTGTCGTCCGGCACGGACGGCGCGACGCTCGTCCTGTACGCGGTGGCCGCCGCCGTGATCGGCGGGACCAGCCTGTTCGGCGGCCGGGGCAAGCCCCTGGACGGGGTGCTCGGCGGCATCGTCATCGCGGCCATCTACAACGGCATCTACCTGCTCGGGATGAGCACCGCGGCCCAGGACCTGATCTTCGCCCTGGTGCTGCTCGCCGCCGTCAGCGCGGACGTGCTGGCCCGCCGGGGGCAGGCCAGCCGCCGGGCCTGATACCGGGCCCGGCGCCCGGATTGCCCTAAGCTGCAGGGCGATGACCGCGTCTGTCCAGCCGGCCCGGCCCAACCCAGCCAGCCAGAACCACCTCCGCCGGTCGCACCGGCGCCCGGTGCTGATCGCCCTGATGACCTCGATGGCGCTGGCGGCCATGGACACCACCATCGTCTCCACCGCGATCCCGCAGGTCGTCCGCGACCTCGGCGGGTTCTCCCTGTTCAGCTGGGTGTTCTCCAGCTACCTGCTGACCCAGACCGTGACCATCCCGGTCCAGGGCAGGCTGGCCGACCAGTGGGGCCGCAAGCCGGTCCTCATCATGGGCACCATCATCTTCCTGGCCGGCTCCGCGCTCTGCGCCTCGTCCACCACGATGGTCAGCCTCATCCTGTTCCGAGGGCTGCAGGGGATCGGCGCGGGCGGGGTGCAGGCCACCGTGAACACGCTGGCCGGCGACTTGTACGAGCTGTCCGAGCGGGGCCGGGTGCAAGGCTGGCTATCCAGCGTGTGGGGCATCTCCGCGGTGATCGGCCCGGCCCTCGGCGGCAGCCTGGCCCAGTACGCGTCCTGGCGATGGATCTTCCTGATCAACCTGCCGGTCGGCGCGGCCGCGATCAGCCTTCTGGTGCGCTACCTGCACGAGAACGTGCAGCGGACCCGGCACCGGATCGACGTGGCCGGCGGGGCCGCCATGTTCGCCGCCGCGGGTGCGCTGATCTTCGGCCTGCTGCAGGGCGGCGTGGCCTGGCCCTGGTGGTCGCTCCCCAGCGGCCTGGTCTTCGCCGCGGCGCTGGCCGCGGCGGGGCTCGCGGTGGTGGCCGAGCGCCGCGCCGCCGAGCCCATCCTGCCGCCGTGGTTCTGGCGGAGCCGGGTCCTCACCGGGTCGGCCGTGGCCGCCTTCGGCCTCGGCCTCCTGGTCATCGGCCCGACCACGTTCCTGCCCACCTACGGCCAGTCCGTGCTCGGCCTCGGGGCCGTGGCTGCGGGTGGGGTGCTCGCCACGATGAGCATCGGCTGGCCGCTGGCCTCCTCCCAGTCGGCCCGGCTGTTCCTGCGGGTCGGCTTCCGTGACACGCAGCTGATCGGCGGGGGCATCTGCCTGGTGGCGGTGGGAGCGTTCCTGCTCGCCCCCGATCCCGCCCCGGTATGGCAGCCGGCCGTGGAGACGTTCGTGCTCGGGGCCGGGCTCGGCCTGCTCTCGGTGGCCTCGATCGTGGGACCGCAGTCCACCGTCGGCTGGGGCCAGCGCGGCGTGGTGACCGGGACCGTCATGTTCTGCCGTTACCTCGGCCAGAGCCTGGGCGCGGCGATCTTCGGGGCGATCTTCAACGCGGCGCTGAGCGGGAAGCTGCACGCCGCCCCCGGACCGCTGCGCCACCGGCTTCCGGCCCAGGTCAGCGGGGTTGCCGCGGCCCTGGCCCGGCCGCAGGCACTGGGTCAGCAGGCACTCGGTCAGCAGGCACTGGGTCAGCAGGCAGCGGGCCGGGCGGCCGAGGATTACCTGCGGGCCGCGCTCGCCACCGCCACCAGCCACGTCTACGCCGCGCTCACGGTGGCGGCCGCGCTGACCATCGCCAGCTCGTGGCTGATCATGCCGAGGCGATTCAGCACGGCCGCCGGCGAGAGCTCCTCAACCGGCCCGGCAGAAAAAACGGGGTGACCGGCCGGTCCGGCGTTGCTAGGCTCTTGAGCTCTTGTGCCCACACCCGACGCTATCGAGGTGATGACCCATGCCCTCGGCCAGCGGGACGCAGCACGACCCGCCGCCCGATTCCCCGGCCCGTGATCCGGAGACCCCCGCCCCGGCGCCCGCCGGCCGGGCCAGCGGCCCCGGCCCCGATCCGGTCCTCGTTGCGGAACGTGAATACCTCAGCCAGTCGCGACGGTTCCTCCAGCTGATGCGCGAGAATGTGCTCTCACTCCGGGCCCTGGGCGGCGACCCGGTCTCCGAGGAATACCTGAAAGCCGACCTGTACCGGCGGGCGGAAGCGCTCAGTGACCTGCCGGGCACGCCCCTGTTCTTCGGCCGGCTGGACTACGCGGGCGCAACCGGCGGGGAGTTCGCTGGCGAGCGGTTCCACGTCGGGCGGCGGCACGTGCACAACCCCGACGGCCACCCGGTCGTCGTCGACTGGCGGGCCCCCGTGTCCCGACCGTTCTACCGGGCCAGCCCGGGCGACCCGATGGGGCTGGAGCTGCGCCGCCGGTTCGGCTTCTCCGGCGGCGAGCTCACCGCGCACGAGGACGAGGCGTTCAGCGGGGCTCCGGGCACCACCGCACCAGCCAGCGCGGCACCGGCCGCCGCGGTCAGCCGCATCCTCATCGAGGAGATCGAGCGGCCACGGTCCGGGCCGATGCGCGACATCGTGGCCACCATCGCCCCGGACCAGGACGACATCGTCCGCGCCGGCCCGGAGCACACCATGTGCGTGCAGGGCGCCCCCGGAACCGGGAAAACCGCGGTCGGCCTGCACCGGATCGCGTACCTGCTCTACGCCTACCCCGGCCGGATGGGCCGGGGCGGGGTCCTGGTCATCGGGCCGAACCGCGCCTTCCTGTCCTACATCCGTAACGTGCTGCCCGCCCTCGGCGAGGTAGACGTCACCCAGGCAACCCTGGCCGACCTGCTGGCCCGGGTGCCGGTCCGGGCCCGCGACACCCCCGGGACCGCGCAGGCGAAGGGCGACCCCCGGATGGCCGAGGTGCTGCACCGGGCGCTGTGGGCCGGACTGCGCGAGCCCGCCGAGCCGGTCGTGGTGGTCCGCGGCTCCCGGCGGTGGCGGATCAGCCCGGGCGAGCTGGCCGCGCTCGTCACGGAGCTGCGCGACCGCGGGGTCCGCTACGGCGCCGGCCGCGAGATGCTGGGTCACCGGATCGCGCACGTCATCCTGACCCGGATGGAGACCGCCGGTGAGACCTGCGACGACCGCACCCACGAGGCGGTGCGGCGGACCCGGCCGGTGCGCGCCGCGGTCGACGCCATCTGGCCCAAGGCGGACCCGGTGCGGCTGGTGCTGCGGCTGCTGTCCGACCGGGAGCTGCTCGCCGGGGCCGCGGAGGGACTGCTCGATGAGGCCGAGCAGGAATCCATCCGCTGGGACCCTGCGCCCCGCGGGCCAGCCTCGGCCCGCTGGAGCCCGGCGGACGCGGTCCTGGTCGACGAGGCCAGCGACCTGATCGAGCGGACCCCCAGCCTGGCTCACGTGGTGCTGGACGAGGCGCAGGACCTGTCCCCGATGGAATGCCGGGCGATCGGTCGGCGGTGCGCGACCGGGTCGGCCACCGTGCTCGGCGACCTGGCCCAGAGCACCGCCCCCGGCGCAGCGGGGAGCTGGCCCGGGCTGCTCGCCCATCTGGGCAAGCCCGGCTCGGAGGTGCGCGTGCTGGAGACCGGGTACCGGGTGCCGCGGCAGATTCTCGACTACGCCAACCAGCTGCTCGGCGCGCTCGCCCCCGGCCTGGCCCCGGCCCGGTCGCTGCGCCAGGACCCGTCCGCGCTGACCGTCCGGCACGAAGCCGCCAGCGCACTGCCCGGCGCGCTGGCCTCCGCCTGCGAGGCCGCCCTCGGCGACCCCGGATCCACCGCCGTGATCGCGGCCGACGACCAGGTGCCCTCCCTGACCCGCGCGCTCGGCGTGGCCGGGGTGCGGCACAGCGTGCTGGACGGGTCGGTGGACGGGCTGGCCAGCGGCGGCCTGCTGGTGGTGCCGGTCAGCCTGGCCAAGGGGCTGGAGTTCGACCACGTCATCGTCATCGAGCCGGGCCGGATCGCCGCGGCCGAGGCCCGCGGCCTGCACCGGCTCTACGTCGCGCTGACCCGGGCCGTGTCCCGGCTCACCGTGCTGCACGCCGAGCCGCTGCCCGCGCTGCTGTGCTAGCCCGGGGGGACGAACCCCCGGACCCCTCACGATTCGCCGGCTCGGCGGGGACACGCCTCCGGCGCGTCTCCCCTCTCCAGCGAGTTAGCCAGTCACCGGACTTACTGGTCCTTGATCACCGAGGTGATCAGGCGCGCCGAGTCCGCGAACGACAGCGCGGTGGCGCGCAGGTGGTTGAAGAACATGTTGTAGCGGTCCACTTCCACGACGTTCTCGACGTAGAGGGCGCTGGTCAGGTCCTCGAGATAGACGACGTCCGGGTCGGCCCGCTCCGGGAAGGCCAGGATCACGAACGGCCGCCCCATGGCCGGGTGCGCCCCGGCGCCGAACGGCAGTACCTGGATGGCGACGTTCGGCAGCGCGCTCATCTCTTGCAGGTGCTCCAGCTGGAGCCGCATCAGCCCGGACCCGCCGACGCGGCGGTGCAGGGCCGCCTCGTCGAGCACGGCCCACAGCTGCGGCGGGTCCTCGGTGAGCAGCGTGGGCTGGCGTGCCATCCGGACAGCGACGTTGCGCTCCACCGCCTCCGGCGCACCGTCCACCGCCCCCGCGGCGATCACCGCGCGGGCGTAGTCCTCGGTCTGGAGCAGCCCCGGGATCAGCGTGACCTCGTAGATCCGGATCTCCGAGGCCGCGCTCTCCAGCCCGATGTATGTGGCGAACCGCGGCTCGATGGCGTCGCTGTACGCGTGCCACCAGCCCTTCTGCCGTGACTCGCGGGCGAGTTGGACCAGGTTGTCCTGTTGCGGCCCGGGCACGCCGTAAAGCTGGAGCATGTCCCGGACGTCCCGGGGTGAGACAGATACCCGGCCGGTCTCGATCCGGCTGATTTTGGACGTCGAGCACTCCAGATGCTCGGCAACTTCCTCACAGGTCAGGCCGGCCGCATCACGGAACCGGCGCAGCTCCAGGGCGAGCCGGCGGCGCCGGACGGTGGGGCTCTGCTGCGTGGCCGTAGGGATCTCCTTCTGTCCGGTATAGCCCTTGCCATCAGTGTGGCATCTGTAAAGGCCCCCCGTGCCGCTTAGCCTGAGCAGGCCAATGTTCCCGGCGGGAGAACTCCTCACCTGGGCATAAGCGGTTCTGGCTTACTGTCATGGTTGGCCCCGTTACAGTGCATTCGTCGGCCTCAGGGCCGCGGATTGGCGCCTGCCCGCCGGGCCGCCGGCCACCGGCAAGGGTACGCAGCGGGACGTGCGAAGTCCTGAATGCATATTGCAAATAGCAATCGCAAGCGCCATCCTGGTCTAGGTACTCTTCGCTGTCGTCTGACTACTAGAGGTGATATTGATGGCCATAGGGGCTCCTCATGTGAGTTCGTCCCTGTCGCCGCCGGACCAGGCCTACCTGGACCAGCTAGACCGGTTGGCGCCCGTCCTGGCCAGGCAGGGGATGACCACCAACCTGATGGCACCCGCCGGCCGGGTGCCGAGCCTGCGCGTGGTCAATCCCGCCGCACCAGCGCTCGCCGAGGACGTCTACGCGGGCTGCTGCGAGGACGGCAGCTGGTGGTTCTGGTGGTCCTGGGCCGAGCGGATCGCGGCCGCCACCGAGCTGGAGCGCGCGGCCGAGCGGGTCGCGCACGTGCTGTCCGCCGCACACGACAGCTGACCGGGGCGCCGGGGCTCGCCGCCCGGGGGGATGCACCGGGGGGACCAACCCGGGGGCCGAGGGCGCCACGGGCTGGCCCGGTGAACGGGCGCGCGCAAACTAGCACTGCGGACTGGCCCTGCGGACCGGCACTGCGGACCGGCACCAGAGGGTTGGCAGTAAGGGCTGCCACTAAAGACTGGCCCGGTGGACTGGCGCAGCGGAATTACGGCGAGGCTGATGGCCGGGCCGCTGCCGGCCCCGACCGGGAGGACAGCCCGGGAAAGGCCGCGGTCCGGCCCAGCCAGGTCGTGGCGCGCAATGCGCAGGCCCGGGCCTCCCGGGCACCCCAGGCCCGCAGCCGGGGATCGCCCAGGGCGACGATGCCGAGATAGGCCGCGGCGACCTGGTTCTCCAGGTAACCCGCCAGTGAGATCGCGGCCTGGGTGCCGTGCACCGGGAAGGGCAGCTGATAAGCGGGCTGCGCGGCGACCGGCTTGACGCCCAGCGAGGTCAGCATGGCCTGCAGCCGGTCCCGGGCGAGCTCGTGCAGGGTCCAGTCCCGCAGGGCCTGGTCCCGGGCCGCCGTGCCCAGCTGTGCTCCGGCCACCCCGTAGCCGTAGATGGCCGCGTTCTCCGCGGCCAGCGCAGACTGCAGCGCGGCGGCGGTCCCCCCCGTGGCGGACCCCGTGACAGCCAGGCTGGTGGTGGCTGGGCCCGTGGTGGCTGGGCCTGTGGTGGCTGGGCCGGTGGTGCCGGTCATCCGGCCGCCTCATGCGTCCGCAAAAACAGGGCGTGGCTGGCCTCGGAGGCGGCGATGCTGGCCAGCAGCTGGGCCAGGGCCGGGGGAGCCAGGGCCAGCCGGGCCGCCAGCGAGCTGGCCGCGTCGGTCTCGGCCGTTTCGAGGGCGGCGAGGGTAGCGGCCGCCGGTGAGCCCGGGACCGTCGACCGGGAGGACGACGGTGCGGGCCGGGGAGTGGCGCTGGGACTGGCGGGCTCGATGAGCATCGACCTGAGCCGGGCCAGGTGCTCGCGGTGCTGGGCGAGCAGCGGGCCGAGCATGCCGGCCAGTCCCGGCGACCCGGCCATGGCGGACCGGTACCGGGCGATCAGCGCCTGCTCCGTGCCGATCGCGCCCCGCAGCACGGCCACATCCGGCCCGGCTTTCGGCAGTGTGCCGAGCCCGCCCACGCCTTTGCAGCCCGCTGCCGCCAGTGGCACCGCCAGCACGGTCGCGGCGAGCACGCTGCGCCGTCTCAGGTCTGCCCGCACCGGTCCTCCAGTCCCTGTCCCGGGGTGCTCCCGCTGAGCGTAGGGGCAGCGGGGTGGTGCCCGCGGCGCGCCACCCCGGATGACCATCCCCGGGCCTGACCGAGGACCGCCGGACGGCTTGCGGCGGCGCAAATCTCAACTGCCGGGCGAGCCGGAGCGCAGACGGGCCGAGTCCCCCGCGCGGGACGGTTAGGCTAGATCGCGCCAGACAACAGCACAGGTCGCGGACGAGGAGGTCGTGATGCGTGGTGAATCCCGTCACGTTACGTCACGCCCGCGTTCAGCCGGCCGTGCCGAGGGTGCCGCTGACACCGCACGAATCACCCGGGTGCTCGAGCCGGTGACCCGGTCGGCGGGCCTGGACCTGGAATCGGTGAAGGTGGTCGCGGCGGGCCGCCGCCGCCTGCTCCGCATCGTGGTGGACGCGGACCGCCGTCCCAGCCTGGATGACATCGCGGAGTTCAGCCGTTCGCTGTCCAGGGAACTGGACGACTCCGGGGTGATGGGCGAGGCCGCCTACACGCTGGAGGTCAGCTCGCCCGGGGTGGACCGCCCGCTCAGCGAGACACGGCACTGGCGTCGCGCCCGGGGCCGGCTGGTGCGTGTCCCGCTGGCGCCGGGAGCGCCGGGGCACCCGGGCACCGTCGAGGGCAGGGTGATCAACGCCGGCCCGGGCGGAGTGGTCCTGGACGTCGCCGGCCAGCAGCGCGAGTTCGGCTACCAGGAACTGGGACCCGGCCAGGTGCAGGTCGAGTTCGGCGGCGGGGGCGCCGCCCACGACGACGACCCGGGGGACGAGGGGGAGCCCGATGGACATTGACTTGAGCGTCCTGCGCAGCCTGGAGAGCGAGAAGGACATCTCGATGGAGCTGGCCATCAAGGCCATCGAGGATGCGCTGCTGCGTGCGTACCACTCCACCGCGGGTGCCGCGCCCACGGCCCGGGTGGAGATCGACCGCGGCAGCGGCCACGTCACCGTCTGGGCCAGCGAGCCCACCGAGGACGGCGGGGTGGCCCGCGAGTATGACGACACCCCGGACGGCTTCGGCCGGATCGCCGCGACCACCGCACGCCAGGTGATCCTGCAGCGGCTGCGCGACGCTGAGGACGAGCTCACCTTCGGCGAGTACGCCGGCCGGGAGGGTGACATCGTGGCGGGCGTCATCCAGCAGGGCAAGGACCCGCGGGCGGTGCTCGTCGACCTGGGCAAGATCGAGGCCATCCTGCCCCCGACGGAGCAGGTCCCCGGGGAGCGCTACGCCCACGGCGAACGCCTGCGCTGTTACGTGCTGCACGTGCGCAAGGGCTACCGGGGACCGTCGATCACCTTGTCGCGTACCCACCCGAACCTGGTGAAGAAGCTGTTCGCGCTGGAAGTCCCGGAGATCGCCTCGGGCGCGGTGGACATCGTGGCCATCGCACGGGAGGCAGGCCACCGGACGAAGATCGCGGTCAGCTCGCACCAGCCGGGGGTGAACGCGAAGGGGGCGTGCATCGGCCCGATGGGCAGCCGGGTACGCAACGTGATGACCGAGCTGCACGGGGAGAAGATCGACATCGTCGACTACTCCGACGAGTCACCCCAGTTCGTGGCCAACGCGCTGTCGCCGGCCCGGGTGCTCCGGGTCAATGTGGTGGACGCGCAGGCCCGGGTGGCCCAGGTGATCGTGCCGGACTATCAGCTGTCGCTGGCGATCGGCAAGGAAGGGCAGAACGCGCGCCTGGCGGCCCGCCTCACCGGATGGAAGATCGACATCCAGCCGGACAGGCCGGCCGACCCGGCGGGCAGGTCCAGCGCGGACGCCCCGCCGGCGGCCCGGCAGCCGTCCGCCCCGGCCCAGGAGGCAGCGGCCGCGGTGCCGGCCTCCGCGGTGCCGGCCGCCGCAGAACCGGCCGCCGCAGAACCGGTTCGCGAGGCGCCGGCCGCCGCAGAACCGGGTGCGCCGGGACCGGCTGG
>JAOPYP010000784.1 GCA_025964635.1 Actinomycetes bacterium
GCAGGTGCTGACCACGCTCAAGGTGACGCCGGTGTTCGAGGCGGTGAACATCCCGTTCGTCCAGCAGTTCCTGGATGCGGACCGGAAGCTGCGGCCCAACGAGGTCATGACCGAGGCGGTGACGGCGATGCTGGACGAGCTGGCCCGGGTGGAAGGGGCACTGCGGCCGCTGCGGGAACCGGAGGCCCCCGAGCCGGCTGAGCCGGAGACCGAGGACCTTGACCCGGAGGCCGAGCCGGTGCATTAAGGCCGGTGCATTAAAAGCCGGTGCATTACAGCCGGTGCATTACAGCCGGCGCATTACAGCCGGTGGGGTAAAGCCGGCCCGTATCCGCCACCGCCCGGGGTCTCCAGCACGAAGACGTCGCCGGGACCGAGTTCCGCTCGGTCGCACCCGGCCAGCGCGGTGACCCGCCCATCGGCCCGCTCCACCCACTGATGCCCGAGCTGGCCCGGGGCCCCGCCCGCCAGGCCGTACGGCGGGACCCGCCGGTGGCTGCTCAGCGTGCTCACCGTCATCGGGGCGAGGAACCGGAGCCGGCGGCGGCCGCCGTCACCGCCCGGCCAGCGCCCGGCGCCGCCGCTGCCCCGGCGGATCTCGAACGATTCCAGCCGGACCGGGAAACGCCACTCCAGCACCTCCGGGTCGGTCAGCCGGGAATTGGTCATGTGTGTCTGGACCACCGAGGTCCCGGGGAACCCGTCCCCAGCGCCGGAGCCGCTCGCCACGGTCTCGTAGTACTGGTATTCGGCGCTGCCGAACGTGACGTTGTTCATGGTGCCGGATCCCTCGGCCATGACGCGAAGCGCCGCGTACAGCGCCCCGGTGACCGCCTGGGAGGTCTCCACGTTGCCGGCCGCCACCGCCGCCGGGTAGGCGGGGGCGAGCAGGCTGCCGGGCGGGATGATGACCCGGACCGGCTTGAGGCACCCCGCGTTCAGCGGGATCTCGTCATCCACCAGGGTGCGCAGCACGTACAGGACCGCGGCCATGGCCACGGACGAGGGCGCGTTGAAATTCCCCGGCAGCTGCGGCGAGGTGCCGGTGAAGTCGATTTCCGCGGTCCGGGCCCGCTGGTCCACCCGCACCGCCACCCTGATCACCGCGCCGTTGTCCAGCTCGTAAGCGCACTCGCCGTCCCGCAGCCTGGTGATGACGCGGCGCACCGCCTCTTCCGCGTTGTCCTGCACGTGCCCCATGTAGGCGGTGACCACGTCCAGCCCGAACTGGCTGACCAGCTGCCGCAGCTCGGCGGCACCCTTCTCGTTCGCGGCGATCTGCGCCCGCAGGTCCGCGAGGTTGGCGCCGGGATTGCGTGACGGGAACTCCGCCGAGGTGAGCAGGTCCGTGGTGGCGGACTCGCGCATCTCGCCCCCCTCGACCAGCCGCCAGTTGTCGATGAGCACGCCTTCCTCGTCGACGCGGGTGCTGAAGGCGGGCATGGACCCTGGAGTGATCCCGCCGATCTCGGCGTGATGCCCCCGCGACGCCACGAAGAACAGGATGTCTCCGCCCCTGAGATCCGGGCCGCCGTCCGCGAACACCGGGGTGACCACGGTGATGTCCGGCAGGTGCGTGCCGCCGTGGTACGGGTCGTTGAGCATGAACACGTCGCCCGGCTTCATGGTCCCGGGATTGCGGCTGATGACCATGGTGATGCTCTCGCCCATGGAGCCCAGGTGGACCGGCATGTGCGGGGCGTTGGCGATCAGCCGGCCCGCCGCGTCGAAGATCGCACAGGAGAAGTCGAGGCGTTCCTTGATGTTGACCGAGTGCGCGGTGCTCTGCAGCCGGACGCCCATCTGCTCGGCCACGGACATGAACAGGTTGTTGAAGATCTCCAGCATGACCGGATCGGCGCCTGTTCCGGCCTCAGTCCCGGCGGCGGCATGGCCCGGGCGCCCGCCGGGCCGGGTCAGCAGCAGGTCCCCCCGGCCGGTCACCGCGGCCTGCCAGCCCGGCTCGACCACGGTGGTGGCGAAGTCCTCGGTGATGAGGGCGGGCCCGCGGACCACACGGCCGGGCGGCAGCGCGCCGCGCGGCACCAGGTCGACGTCGGCCCAGTCGCCGGCGGTGAACATGCGGACCCGGGCCGCGGGCGCCGGCCGTGACGTGCTCGTGCTATCTGCACTGGCCGGTGCCCCAGACGCACCGGGGCCCTGCGCCAGCTCGACCAGCACCGCCTCCACGATCACCGGCTTGTCCCGCATCAGGAACGAGAAACGCTGCTGGTAGGCCGCCTCGAAGGCGTCCGTCATG
Source organism: Actinomycetes bacterium (assembly GCA_025964635.1). Taxonomy (GTDB): domain Bacteria; phylum Actinomycetota; class Actinomycetes; order Streptosporangiales; family Streptosporangiaceae; genus RYN-230. The sequence goes on from JAOPYP010000784.1 coordinate 2,261, forward strand.
GCCCCCACCGCGCCGAACGGAACCGTTAGTGTGCTGTCGGTGCCCTGGTAGCGCAATTGGGCCCGGCGGACGCAGCGGGCCTGGCTCCCCGGGCCGCCCGTCGCGGCGAGCTCGGCCCGGCCCTCGGCCTCCAGATCCGCGGCCACCTGATCCAGCCGGCCGAGCAGGCCCTCGGACAGTTCCGCTTCCACGGCGGCCTCGCGCATCACCGTCACGTCGGCCAGGCCCATGCCGTACGCGGACAGGACCCCGGCCAGGGGGTGGATGAGCACCTCGGTCATGCCCAGGGCGTCGGCGACCGCGCAGGCGTGCTGGCCGCCCGCGCCGCCGAAGGTGGCGAGCACGTACCGGGTGATGTCGTAGCCGCGCTGGACCGAGATCTTCTTGATCGCGTTGGCCATGTTCGCCACGGCGATGTCGAGGAACCCGGCCGCCACCTCCGCGTCGCTGCGCCGGTCCCCGGCCGCCTCCGCGATCCGCCCGGCCAGGGCGGCGAAGCGGCCGGCCACCACCCCGGCGTCCAGGGGCTGGTCCCCGCCGGGCCCGAACACCCGGGGGAAGGACCCGGGCTGGATCCGGCCCAGCATCACGTTCGCGTCGGTCACGGTGAGCGGCCCGCCGCGGCGGTAGCAGGCGGGTCCCGGGTCCGCCCCCGCCGAGTCCGGGCCGACCCGGTACCGGCTCCCGTCGAAGTGCAGGATCGAGCCGCCGCCCGCGGCGACGGTATGGATGCTCAGCATCGGGGCCCGCATCCGGACCCCGGCCACCTCGGTCTCGTACTGCCGCTCGAACTCGCCGGCGTAGTGCGACACATCGGTCGAGGTGCCGCCCATGTCGAAGCCGATGACCCGGCCGAACCCGGCCGCGGCGGCGGTGCGGGCCATGCCGACGATGCCGCCGGCCGGCCCGGACAGGATGGAGTCCTTGCCGCGGAAGCGGTGCGCGTCGGCCAGCCCCCCGCTGGACTGCATGAACAGCACCCGGGTCCCGCCCAGTTCACCGGCCACGTGGTCGACGTAGCGGGCCAGGATCGGGGACAGGTAGGCGTCCACGACCGTGGTGTCGCCCCGGGAGACCAGCTTCATCAGCGGGCTGGTCGCGTGCGACTCCGAGACCTGGGTGAACCCGATGTCCCGGGCGATCTCGCCCAGCCGGGCCTCGTGCCCGGGGTAGCGGTAGCCGTGCAGGCAGACCACGGCCGCCGCCCGCAGCCCGTCGGCGTAGGCGGCCCGCAGGTCCCGGGCGGCCGCCTCCTCGTCGAGGGGCAGGATCACCTCGCCGTGCGCGCTGACCCGCTCGGTCACCTCGATCACCCGGCTGTACAGCAGTTCCGGGAGGATGATCTCGCGGGCGAAGATGCGCGGCCGGTTCTGGTAGCCGATCCGCAGCGCGTCGCGGAACCCCCGGGTGATGACCAGGACCGTGGGCTCACCACGGCGCTGGAGCAGCGCGTTGGTGGCCACCGTGGTGCCGAGCCGGACCGAGCCGATCTCCCCGGCCGGGATGGGCCGCCCCTCCGGCACCCCGAGCAGCCCGCGGATGCCGGCCAGCACCGCGTCCTCGTACCGGCCCGGGTCCTCCGAGAGCAGCTTGCGGACGGCCAGCCGACCGTCCGGGCGCCGCGCGACCACGTCAGTGAACGTGCCGCCCCGGTCGATCCAGAACTCCCAGCGCCCGGCCATCACCTCGCATCCTAGGGGGACGCGGGGTGATGACCAGGCTCAGGCGGTGGCCGTGACCGGGCTCACGTGCTGGCGGCGGCGGTCTCCCCGGTGCGGGCCTCGCGCTCGAAGATCTCGGTGATCTCCTCGACCGAGCGGCCCTTGGTTTCCGGCACGAACCGGAACACGAAGGCGATGGCCATGACGCACAAAGCGGCGAAGCAGACCAGCACCCAGTCCAGGCCGATGCCCGCCTGCCACACGGGGAAGACCTCGATCAGCGCGAAGTTGGCCAGCCAGTCCACGGTGGCGCCGGTGGACGCGGCCGTGCCGCGCACGTCGGTGGGGAACACCTCGCCCTGGAGCAGCCAGCCGGTGCCGCCCACGCCGATCGCGAACGAGGCGATGAACGCGGCCAGGCCGATCATCACCACCACGATCCGCGGCGTGGCGGTGAACCAGGCCAGCCCGGCCGCGGCGACCAGGGCGGACACGGCCATCCCGATGTACCCGCCGATGGCCAGCTTGCGGCGGCCCTTCCGGTCGATCCAGCGGAACGCGAAGTACGTGGCGGCCACGTTGACCGCCGTGAGCATCAGGGTCACCTCGACGCCGGAGATGGTCTTGTCCACCATCGAGTTACTGCCCTGGAACAGTGGGCCGAGCAGGTGCGGGCCGTAGTAGAGCGGGACGTTGATGCCAGTGATCTGCTGGAAGATGAAGAACAGGCAGACCACGAACAGCGCGCGGCGCACCCCCGGCGTCCACTTGTTGCGCCGCTGCGCGCGCCGGTCGGCCTCTTCCAGCTC
>JAOPYP010000058.1 GCA_025964635.1 Actinomycetes bacterium
CCTGGCGCTGATCTCCGGCTGAGGGACGCGATGAGCCGGGACCGGGCAGGCGGAAACGGTGATCCCGGGCTGGCCCGGGCCCGGACCAGCCTGGCCTGGACCCGCACCGCTCTCTCGTTCGCCGCGATCGGCGGGATCATCCTCAAGCGTGACCTGGCTGCCGGGTTCGTGGTGCTGGCCCTGAGCGGCCTGGTCTGGGTGGTGGGCCGGCTGGCCGCGCCGCCCGGCCAGGTGCGGGCCCGCCCGGGCCGCCTGCTGGTGATCGCCATCGCGGTCACCGCGGTGGCTGTCGTGGCGCTGATGCTGGCCCTGCTCGGGCCGCAAACAGGCGGCCTGCGGCTCTGAAGGCCCGGGTTCTGCGGGGCTCCTGCCCTGCGGGGGGCTCGTGGCTCTGGATTCCCGGGCTCCGGGTGGCTCGGGCTCTCAGGGACTCAGGGGTGGCTGGCGGTCAGCGCGGTCAGCAGGGCCAGCACCAGCGTGGCGGTGGCCGTGAACCCGTGCAGGAGGACCAGCCGCGGCGGGAAGCCTCCCTGGGCCGGGCGGTCGCCTCGCCGGGCGGCCATCTGGTTGCGGGTCAGCCAGCTGAGCCCGGCGGCGATCGCAGCGACCAGGATGCCGAACGAGGCCCAGGCCAGCGGTGTGTGGTGGGTGCCCACGAAGATGAACCAGACGCCCAGGCCGATCAGCCCGAGCAGCGGGTGGCTGAACTCGAGCAGCGGGTGCTCGCCGGGCGTGGCGTGCACCGTGACCCGGGGAATGGGCGGGGGCTCGGCCGGACCGGCCGTGGACGGGGCCGGATCGGCTGCGGGCTGGGCCGGACCGGCCGCGGGCACCGTCGTCACCGGCGGAGCCGGGAAAGGGACGGGCTGCTGCACGGCCGGCTTCTGCTGGGCGGCGGCGCGCCTGGCCGCGCTGCCCGCCAGGAGCAGGACCAGGCCCGCGGCAGCGGTCAGTACCCACAGCACCAGGGCCGCGATCGCCAACGGGGTCTCCCTCCGTGCCACCGGGTCCACCGGCGGAACTGCCTGGACCGCCGGGACCGCTCCTCAGGCTAGCGAACGCCGGCGGATGCGCCGCCCCGCCCCGGATCGGCCTCGCCCAGTACCCGCGCCGTCGCGGCCCGGATGAGCACCACCGCCCAGGTGCGGAACGGCTTCCAGGGCTGGGCCAGGGCGCGGAACCCGGCTTCTGTCGGGGGCTCGTCCAGCTGGTACAGCCGGGCGGCCAGGTCCAGCACCCGGGGCTCGCGGACCGGCAGCACGTCGGTGAACCCGGTGCCGCGGACCACGATGAGCGAGCTGTAGAAGGGGCCGATGCCGTCGAGCGCCTGAAGCTCGGTCATGGCCCGCTCGGGTCCCAGGTCCAGCAGCCGGCCCGCGTCCAGCCTGCCGTCCAGTGCCGCCCGCGCCACCCCGTGCAGTCGCGGGATCCGGTCCGCGGGGAGGCCCGGGAACGCGCTGACGGCCAGCAACTGGTCCGGGGTGGGCAGCGCGGCCAGTTCCTCGCCCGCCAGGCTGAAGACCGAGCCGTGCGCGCGGCCCAGCCGGTCGCGCACCTGCATCATCTGCCGGGCTGGCCGTCGCGAGCTCATCACGGACCAGACCGCGGCCTCGTATGGCGAGTAGAACAGCGGCGGCCGCAGCCCGGGCGCCGCCGCCTGGAGCCGCCCGATGACCGGGTCACGCTCCCCGATGCGGCTGAACTCCCGGCCGTCGTGATCGAGCGACAGCACCCGCGCGACCTGGGACTGGATCCGGGCCAGCCCGGCGCCGGGGGGGCCGTGGACCACGGCGTGCACCGCGCCCGTCTCGTCCTGCCGGACTTCCGCCGCCACCTGGTCCTGGTATCCGTCGAGGCAGAAGGCCAGGCGCATGACCCCGTCCCAGTCCCCGCCCGCCCGCTGGCCGAACCCGAAGATGGCCGCCTCCGCGAGCGAGAACGGCCCGTCCGGCGTGATGGTGAACGATCCGAGCTTCATGCCGGCCATGCTCTCAGCCTGTTCCGACACTCGGCCGCAGCGATGGCCACGCGCCGACCAGGACCGTGGCGCCGTGCTCCCCGGACCTGGCCACCCGGGCGGTCAGCCCGGCCCGGGTCACCGCCCCGGTGGCCGCGGCCACCTGCCGCTCGCTGATCTCGGACAGCAGGTGGCCGCCCGGCACCAGCCACTCAGCCGCGCCGGCCGCGACCCGGCGCAGCACGCCCAGGCCATCGGGCCCGCCGTCCAGGGCCACCCGGGCCTCGTGGTCGCGGGCTTCCGGGGGAAGCAGGCCGACCTCGCCGGTGGGCACGTAGGGCACGTTGGCGAGCAGGAGGTCCACCCGCCCGCGCAGCGCGGCGGGCAGGGCCCCGAACAGGTCGCCCTCGTAGACCCGGCCGCCCGCGGCTGCGAGGTTGCGCCGGGCGCAGCGCACCGCGGCCGGGTCGATGTCGGCGGCGTACACCTCGGCCCGGTCCACGGCGGCGGCCAGCGCGGCACCCAGGGCGCCCGAGCCGCAGCACAGGTCCACGACCACGGCACCCGGCCGGGCCAGCGCAATGGCCTGGCCGGCCAGGAACTCGGTGCGCCGCCGGGGGACGAACACGGCGGGGTCCACGGCGATCCGCAGTCCGCAGAACTCCGCCCAGCCCAGCACGTGCTCGAGCGGCTGGCCGGCGGCCCGCCGGTCCACCAGGCCGGGCAGGTCGGCAGGCGTCCGGGCGGCGGACATGAGCAGATCTGCCTCCTCCTCGGCGTAGACGCACCCCGCCGCGCGGAGCCGCGCGGCGATGGCGTCACGGGAGGGAGGGGGGGCGGGTCCTGGAATGGGGTCAGCTGACATGAGTGCCGGTCACCATACCCGGTGACCGCGCCGGTTCGCGCCGGCACGTGGACTAGCAGCGGGCCGGGGTCAACCGGATGCCCGGCGCCCGCGGGGGACGCCCGGGCAGCCAGGACAGCACCGCGCCGCCGGGGCCTGCGGGCGGGGCCAGGCCCGGCGGCCGGGAACGGGTCTGGGAGGCGGGGATCAGATGCCGCGGCGCAGCAGCAGGATGACGAGCACGATGATCACGATGACCACGATGGTGCCTATTCCGATGTACACCGGAGTGGCTCCTCTCAGTCGGTACGCGTGCCCAGCCAGGCGGCTGAACGCGCCTTGGCTACCCGGGGGATAGGGCCCAAAACGCGCTGCTACCCGGCCGCTCCCGGCCGCCGGCCGCCCGCCGCCGGGGCCGCCTGACGTCCGCGCAGATCAGCGTGGCACCAGCACGTGGGGGTTCAGGATGCCGGCCGGGTCGAGGGCACCGCGGATCCGGGCGAACAACTCCCGCTCGGCCGCGGACCGGGCCAGCGGGAGCCAGCGGGCTTTCAGCGCGCCGATGCCGTGCTCGGCGGAGATCGAGCCGTCCAGCGACGTCACGAACGAGAACACCGCGTCCTCGTGCCGCCCGTCCGGGGGGGCCGCCGGGACGATGTTGACGTGCACGTTCCCGTCGGCCACATGACCGAAGGTGATCACCGTGGCGCCCGGGTCAGCGCCGGCCACGACCCCGGCCACCCCGGCGGCCAGCTCGGCCCAGTGCGCAGCGGGGACCGAGACGTCCAGCTTGAGCGGCACGCCGAGGAAGCCGGCCGCCTCCGGCTGGCGCTCCCGGTAAGCCCACAGCCGGGCCCGGTCCGCCGCCGACTGCGCCACCGCCGCGGGATGATCCCCGGCCACGGCGGCCAGCTCGTCCAGCGCACCCGGACCGTCCGCCTCCAGCAGGAGATACGCCGGCGCCGGGGCGGGCAGCGGCAGGGTCAGGCCGGCCCGGCTGACCAGCAGGTCCAGCCCGGCAGCCGTGAAGAACTCGGCCGAGAGCAGTCCCCGGACCCCGGCGGTTGCCGCCCGCGCCGCCGCATGCACCTCGCCCGGGCTGGAAAACCCGCCCAGCACGGTGACCAGGTCCCGGGCCCGGGGGACCAGCCGCAGCCGGGCCCGGGTGATGACCGCCAGGGTGCCTTCCGACCCGGCCAGCAGCGACGGGTAGTCATACCCGGTGTTGTCCTTGACCAGGCCGGACAGGTGGGACACGACCGTACCGTCGGCCAGCACGGCCTCGAGGCCGCGCAGCTGGGCCCGCATCGGCCCGTAACGCAGCACCCGCAGCCCGCCCGCGTTGGTGGCGACCGCGCCGCCCACGGTGGCGCTGTCCCGGCTGGCGATCAGCACCCCGAGGTCCAGAGCGGGCGCGGCCGCCGCGACCTGGCTGAGCGTCACCCCGGCCCCCGCGGTGACCTGTGCCGCCTCCAGGTCGGGCGGGCCGAGCCAGTCCAGCCGGGCCAGGCTGAGGACGACCTCCCCGTGCAACGGGGCGCCCCCGCCGACCAGGCCGGTGTTGCCGCCCTGGGGAACCACCGGCACCCGGGCGCCGGAGCACAGCGCCAGCACCCCGGCGACCTGCGCGGTGTCCCGCGGCCGCACGACGGCGGGCGGGTCGCCCCGGAAGCGGCCGGTCCAGTCCACCGCGTACCCCGCGGTGGCGTCGCCGGTCAGGACGTGCGGGGCACCTACCACCGCGGCGAGGTCGCGGAGCAGGGCCTGCGGCAGGGCACGTGGCACCGGGTTACCCGGCGGAGCAGGCGCGCATGGCCCGGGCGAACGCGTCGCCCCGGTCCCGGTAGTCGCGGAACTGGCCGAAGCTCGGCGCGGCGGGGGACAGCAGCACCACGCCGTCCGGGCGGGCCCAGGCGAAGCCGCGCTGCACGGCCGTGTCCAGGTCCGGGCAGGCCACGACCTCGGCCTTGCCGGGATGGGCGGCCTCGATCGCGGCCGCGACGCGCGGGCCGCTGTCCGGCACGGTCAGCACGAGCGTGGGCGCGGGGCGGTCTGCCAGCCCGGCGGCCAGCGGCGCGTAGTCGATGCCGCGGTCCTGGCCGCCCGCGATGAGGGCGACCCGGCGGCCCGGGAACGCGTCCAGCGCCGCCAGCGTGGGCAGCACGTTGGTTGACAGGCTGTCGTCCACGAACGTGACGCCGGCCACCGTGCCGATGGCTTCCAGCCGGCTGCTGAGCGGCTGGAACCCGGCGGCGGCCTCCCGCAGCGCGGCGTCGTCATCCGCCTGCGGGACGCCCAGGGCGCGCAGGCAGGCCCGGGCGATGAGAGCGTTGCGCCGGCTGTGCGCGCCCAGCAGGCCGAGCGGGCCCATCCAGTCCGCATCCTGGTCGTCGTCGGCGTGTATCCACTGCACCCGCGGCCCGAGCAGCGCCACCCGGTCGCGGAGCAGGGCGCTGTCGCCGTTGGCCACGGTCAGGTCCGCGCCCGGCTGGGAGCACGCGGACAGCTTGTCCCGGTAGTAGTTCTCGACGCCCTCATGCCAGGGCAGGTGATCGGGATGCAGTGAGGTGACCGCGACGACCGGCGGGGAGCAGCCCAGGTCGGTGGCCTGGTAACTGGAGGTCTCGATCACCCAGTAGTCGTAGCCCAGGCCGGCCTGGGCGGGCTCCCACGGCGGCTGGCCGATGTTCCCGCCGACCATGCACCGGTAGCCCCACCGGGTAAGCAGGTGGCCGGCGATGGCCGTGGTACTGCTCTTGCCCTTGGTCCCGGTGATGCACAGCACCCGGTCCCGGGGGGCCTCCTGGAGCCACAGCCCCAGGCCGCCCACGACCGGGATGCCGCGTGTCTCCAGCTGCCGCAGGTCGTCGCGGTACCGGCTGATTCCGGGCGACTTGATCACGATCTCGCAGGCGGCCAGGGCGTCCAGGCCGCCGTCCGCGGTGGCGAGCACCGGGTGCCCGTCCACCCCGCCGGCCGGCGGATGGTCATCGACGAGCACAGGCTGGCGGCCCAGGGACACGAGGGTACGGAGGTTGGCCAGGCCTTCCACGCCGAGGCCCCACACACCGACCTGGCCGCTGGCGAGCCCGCCGCCCGGCCCGTCTCCCTGCTGGCGACCACGGGACTGGCCACCACGGGGGCCGGCGCGCAGGTCAGACCAGGAGATCGTCGGGCGCATAGATATCCGGGATGAAGTGGCGGCCGAGTGGGCGGAGCAGTTCGGCGGGAGTGGACAGCTGCGGCAGCCCGTCCAGCTCCGCGGCCAGCACCTGGAGCAGCTTGGTGCCGGCCCGGTCGGGCCGCTGCGCGGCCAGCAGCGCCGCGGCCCGGCACTCACCAACCTCACCCACGCACTCGAACGGTTTGCTCGTGGGGGTGGTGCCAAGCAGCGACCGGAACTTATCGGCCAGTGAGCCGTCGTCGCCCGTGCTGGCGGGGCTGGCACCGGTCATGTCGCTATCGGCCAGCGGCTCGTGGCCGCCGAAGATCCGCTCCAGGTCCGCGGCGGCCAGGAACGGCGCCAGGATCAGGTCGATGAAGCAGCATTTGTCGCAGCGGCCGCACCAGTGGTCGAGCCGGCGCGATGTGTCGATGTGAAAGGCGCGGTTACAGCTGCGGAACGTGTCATGGTACTGGGTCAGCGCGGCGAACCGCCGGGCCACCCACAGCTCGCTGAACGGGCGCAGCGCGGAGAAGTAGGCGAAGTCCGGGCCGAGTGATCCGGCCAGCACGCCGCGGAAGGCCGCCTCGAACGTCCCGCTCTTGGAGTACTGGTGATTGACCGGGGAGCCGTTCACTTCCAGGGTCGGGATGGACGCGGACCATTCGTTCGACATGACCACGGCGTCCCGGCCGTCGAGGGCCGCGGCCAGGACGGCGATGGCCGAGATGATGCCGGTCACCGGGACGTGGCCGTTGAGGAACCCGAGGTCCCGGGAGCGCAGCAGCTGCGGGTCGATCTCGCGCTCAGCGCGGAGGATCGGCAGGCCGGTGACCGCGGCGGGCCGCTCGATCGCGTCGAACCGGTCCCCGGGCCGGCTCACGATGAACAGCGCGGGCCCGGCCCGCTCGCGGATCATCTCGGCGGTGACGATCGAGTCGATGCCGCCGCCGAACGGCACCAGGGGCCGGCCGGGCCCCGCAGGCGGAGCCGCGCCGGGCGCGCTGCCGGAGCGGGACGGGCCCTCGATGCGCAGCCCGGACAGGTCCAGGCCGTTGCGATAGCCGAACTCGGCCAGGCCGTCGAGGTAGAACGAGCGCAGGAACTCCCGCTCGGTGTCGGTGACCGCCGTGTCGCCCAGGTCGATGACCGGGGGTGCGGCCGTCTTGTAGTAGGACACGCCGGCCAGCAGGAACACCAGTCGTGCCGCCTGCCGCACCTCCTCGCGGTCCCAGCCGCCGGGTTCGGCGGGTACGGTGACCTGCTCGGTGAATCGGTACTCACCCACGGAGTACCGGCAGGTCAGCAGCCCACGCCCCGGATCGATGTGATACCCCTCGTACCTGAACGGCGGGGTGCTCACGGTGTCTTCTGCTCGCTCCCGGGGCCCCGCCCACCTCCGCATCCCCCCTTCACTGCGCCTCCTTCCCTCGTCGCTCGCTCCTCGCTCCTCGCTCCAGTCAGCGCCGGGACCCGTCCGCTCGCTCACTGGTCCTCCTTGGGCCTCAGCCGGGCGACGGCGGCGAACCGGCCGCAGGGGCGGGCCGCCCGGTCGCTGAAGAACAACTCCGGGCCCTGGCCGTTCATGCCCCTGCTGTCCGGGATCGGGCTGGCCGTGCTTACGCCGCTGCCGTGGATCTGGGCGTCCGGCACGCCAGACTCGCGGATCACCCGCCGGTTGGCCGCGGGCAGGTCAAAGAGCCACCGTCCGGATCCGTCGGGGCGCATGATCCCGTCCAGGTTCCCGCCGAAGAACCGCTCCGCCGCCGCCGCGACCTCCGGGCCCACCTGGTAGCGGTCCGCCGCGACGGCCGGGCCGATCGCCGCCTGGATCCGCTCCGGCCGGGCGCCCAGTGCCTGCATCGCGTGCAGCGCGGTGCCGGTCACGCCGGCCACCGTCCCCCGCCAGCCTGCGTGGACGCAGGCCAGCACGCCGGCCTTCGGGTCGGTCAGGATGACCGGCACGCAGTCGGCGACGAGGATGGCCAGCACCGTGCCGGGGTCGGTGGTCACGAGGGCGTCGGTGGACGCGACGGCGTCGTCCAGCCGGAACGCGCCGCGCCCCCGGTCGGCCGCGGACACGACCGCGACCCGGCGGCCGTGGGCCTGGTTGCAGAAGACGAAGTCGTCCAGGTCGGCGCCGAGCGCGGCCCCCACCCGCCGCCGGTTGACCAGTACGTCGGCGGGAGTGTCACCGACGTGCAGGCCCAGGTTGAGGGTGGCGTAAGAGCCGGCCGAGACGCCGCCGTGCCGCGTCGTCACGAACGCGTCCACGCCCAGGGCGTCGAGCGACGGCCAGGCCAGCACGTTCAGGCTTCCCTGCCGGCGGACGCCGGCCGTGGTCGATGTTGGCGCTGTCACCACGCGGCAACAGTACACGGGGCCGCGGCCAGCCGCCCCACGGTGCTCTATTGGTGCCCTGGCGGGCGCGTCCACGCCAGGCGTCGTGGTGGCCGTCCCTGCCTCCCCGGGGTACTGGCCCCCGGCGATCCCTCGTACCCCTATGCTCGCCGCATGCGGCCTGAGGCGAGGTAAGCGCGTGCGTGCGGCGGTGGTCGTCAATCCCACCAAGCACCACGATGGCGACCGATTCCGGGCCGAGGTCTGCGAGACCATGGCCGCACACGGCTGGAGCGAGCCGCTGTGGCTCGAGACCACCCCGGAGGAGACGGGCCGGGGACAGGCCGAGGCCGCGGTGGCCGAGCACGTGGACGTCGTCATGGCCAGCGGCGGGGACGGGACCGTCACCGCATGCGCCGAAGGGGTCGCGGGCAGCGGTGTTCCGCTGGCCGTGCTGCCTGCCGGCACCGGCAACCTGCTGGCCCGCAACCTCGGCCTCCCGCTGGCCCTGGACGAGGCCCTGGCCGTCGCGCTGGATGGCCGGGACCGGCGACTCGACGTGGGCAGCGCCAACGGGCACCCGTTCGTGGCCATGGCCGGGATCGGCTTCGACGCGATGCTGCTGGACAGCACTAGCGAGCCGCTCAAGAAGCGGCTCGGCTGGGTGGCCTATTCGCTCTCCGCGCTGCGTCATCTGTGGGCCCGCCCGGCGCGCGCCACGCTGCACGCGGACGGGGGCCGGGTGCTGCGCCGCCGGGCCAGCGGCATCATCGTCGGCAACGTGGGCGCGCTGCAAGGCGGCGTGGTGCTGCTGCCGGGCGCGGAGCCAGACGACGGGCTGCTCGATCTCATGGTGCTGACCGCCTGGGGATGGTCCGGCTGGCTGGCCCTCACCGTGGACGTGTTCCTGCGGCGCACCCGGACCGGCCGGGTGGCCCACAGTGTGTTCCGCGAGCTCCGGGTCCAGCTCGACCGGCCGCAACTGTGGGAGCTCGACGGTGAGGTCATGGGCACCGCCCGCGAGCTGGTGGTCGTGGTGCAGCCGGGCCGGCTGCTGGTCCGGGTGCCCCGCTAATCCGCCTGGCTGGTCCGGCCTGTCCAGCGCGGCCGCCAGTCCCGTCCGCTTGCGGCACCCCGCCTGGGCATATTCCTGGGGGATAACCGGGGCTTTGCCATGTGCTGGGACACAGCCGGTGCCGCCGTGAATGGGCCGCCATCGCCTGGGTAGTGGGGGGCAGGCTGCCGTGCTGAGACCACGCCAGCCAGCAGCACCGCAGGCAATGCGGTCGTCAACCCAAAGGTGGCGTGAACGTGTGGAACCGGCTCGAACAGCTTGAGCTGAAGCGGGTCTCCCGCCGCATTTCCGACTACGACGCCGGGCAGCTCCCGGCGCCGGACCAGCCCGCTGGCACTGACCTGCTGCCGGAGATCGGGCACATCGTCGTGCTGATGATGGAGAACCACTCCTACGACAACTACCTGGGCATGCTGGCGGGCCGGGGCGAGGGGTTCCCCCTCGGCCCGGACGGCGAACCGGAGGTGTCCAATACCGGGCTGCAGGGCGAATCGGTCCCCGCGCACCACCTGCCCAGCACGGTCACGCTGCCGGAGGCGCCGTCGCAGAGCTGGCACGCCACCCACCTGCAATGGGATGAGGGCAAGCTCGACGGGTTCGTCCGCGCGACCCAGCAGCTGCTACCCGATAAGGACGCCACCCGGGCCATGGGGTACTGGACCGAGGACGACCTGCCCTTCTACTACGGGCTGGCCCGGACGTTCCCGCTGGCCGACCGCTGGTTCTCCTCCTGCCTGGGGCCCACCTTCCCCAACCGCCGGTTCCTGATCTCCGGGACCGCCCACGGGCTGATCGACGACCTGCCGATGAACATGGCCGACTACCCGGAGCACGGGACCATCTTCGACCTGCTCAGCAAGCACGGCATCTCGTGGGTGAACTATCACCCGCTCGCCGGGGGCAAGACCGGCCTGCGCGCGGCGCTGCGGCACCGGCGGCGGATGCTCAAGCGCCGGCTGC
>JAOPYP010000063.1 GCA_025964635.1 Actinomycetes bacterium
ACGATGGCGACGTTGTCCATCCGCTGAATGGTCATGTCTCCGAGCATAAACAGCGGCGAGCTGCCGGTCGCGCTGAAGAAGGCTGTGTGTGCTGGCCGGATCACCAGCGCCCAGGCGCAGCCGGCGATCGCCCAGAACTGGACGATCGCGCTGCGCAGGCTGGGCCTACGTCCCGGGCCCGAACCATCGAGCGACCCGGACGACAACGGCTAATTGATCTACTTGCCGACTCCTTCCTTGAAGCCCGTGCCCGGGCTACGCGCCTCGCTCCAGCGGCATGTCGCCGCCTAGAACACCACCTCTACCTGCTAACGCGGACTGCGGGCGGCGGGAGGAGTGTCGTTGCCAGCCGTTTCGCTTTCCGGCGGTCCGGGGCTGGCGCGCGGGGTGCCTCGGACCGGGTCGTCGCTCACTATCGGGGCGGGCGCGCCCAGCTGGTGCTCGGACGCGTGCCGAGATTACGGCCTCATATCGCGGGGTTGGATGAAGCGTCATCTGGAGGTCATTGAGTGCTGCTGGGTGGACGCACAGCCCCAAACCTGGCGTCTTTCCGCACTCAGAAGGCGCATTTTGTATCTGGCATACCTTTGTAATTCCGATGTAACCTGCCCGCGTCCGTAGGCCGTCGTCCGTCTTGCGTGGGGGTAGCCAAATGTCATGGGTGCGAATCGGCCGGGTCGTGGTCACGATGGGCCTGGCGATGGGTGCTTCCCTTGGTGCGGTGGCCGCGGCGGCCCAGCCGCAGGCGAGCCCGGTCATCGGCACGCTGGTTACGGTAGCCAGCCCGCCGTCGCCGTTCTCGCAGAACAAGCAGAACGAGCCGGCCGTGGCCATCGACGCGCACAACCCGTCGGTGGTCGTGGCCGGCTCGAATGACAACATCGACATGGAGGCGTGCAACGCGGGTGATCCAACGACCTGCCCGTTCACGCAGGGAGTCGGTGTCTCCGGGGTGTACTTCTCAGCCAACGGCGGCCACTCATGGACCCAGCCGACGTACTCAGGGTGGACCGCGCGGGACTGCCTCGGCCCCGCCACATGCGCTCCGCACGTCGGGCCGATCGGCACGCTGCCTCATTACTTCGAGAACGGCCTGGTCTCCGACGGGGATCCCGGTGTCACATTCGGGCCGCGCCCGGGCGCGAACGGCACCTTCTCGTGGGCGAATGGCTCACGGCTGTATTACTCGAACCTGACGTCGAACTTCGGCACCACCAAGCGCAGTGAGACCTTCAAGGGTTTCGAGGGGATCGCCGTCTCCCGCACCGACAACGTGAGCGCGGCCGCGGCCGGGGACGCTTCGGCCTGGATGAACCCGGTGGTGATCTCCAAGCAGAACTCGACGACGTTCTCGGACAAGGAGCAGATCTGGGCCGACAACGCACAGAGCAGTCCCTTCTTCGGCAGCGTTTACGTGTGCTGGGCGAGTTTCGGCAGCAACAGCAAGGGTCAGGCGTTGCCGACCCCGCTGATGGTGGCGCGGTCTACCGACGGCGGCAGCACGTGGGTGCAGAAGCAGGTAGGCCCGGCCACCGATAACGGCATCAATAGCCAGCCAGACGGGTGCACCGTCCGCACCGACAGCCACGGAAACGTGTACGTGTTCGGCGTGGGCAACCGCCGCGGGGTGGCGTACGAGATGATGTACAAGTCCACCGACGGCGGAGCGCACTTCACCGGCCCGGCGCTCCTCGCGACCACCGTCGACCCCGGGGTCATCGACCCGGTCATCGGCCGGCCCGTCATGGATGGCATCGCCGGCGCGCGCAACGACCTGGCCAACGCACCGAGCGTGGACATCGCCAACGGCGCGCCCACCGGAACCGACGCGACCAACCAGATTGTGCTGACCTGGGCAGACGGCGCGCAAGGGCTGAATCACGAGCAATTGCTGCTGATGACCTCCACCGACGGCGGAGCCTCCTTCGCCGGGCCGGCGGCCGTGCCGCTCCAGAGCGGAGACCGGCCCTACTACACCGCACCCGCCATCTCGCCCAACGGCACCGATCTGTACATCACCTACAACGCATTCACCACCCCATACCGTACGGACACAACATCGCCGAGGGGTTTGATCGGCGCGATCCTCCACGCGGACGTGACCGGTGGGACAGTCGGCGCGTTCGGCACCCTGGCCCGGAGCGCCGTCGGTGACCCGCGGGCCTCCTCCCAGAACGACCTTACGGCGGAATTCCTCGGCGACTACGTGTACACGGCCGCCACCCGTTCTGGCGCGGTCGGGGTCTGGAACGACGTCCGCAACGGAGCGGACTGCCCAGCGCTGGATGCGTGGCGGATGTCACTTCGCACGGGCACGACAGTCCCCAAACCGGCCCCCCAGGCCGACTGCCCAGCCACGTTCGGCAACACCGACATCTTCAGCGCCGCGGTCTCCGACCCAACGCCCTGACACGTCGCGAGCCATTGCGGGGCTCCCCTTCGGGAGCCCCGCAATGGCGGCACCTTCCCGGCAACGCAGCAGGAAATCCGGATCTGGAGAATCCTGCAGGCAGGGCACCGAGTTGCCGCCAGGCGCGCAGATCGGCAGGTCGCGCGCGCTTGCCGGCCACGAGGTGACGTGGCTGCGGCGGTTAATGTCCTGGCGCTCCCCGGCCCGCCTGGCCGGTGGCCGGCCAGCCGCACTGGTTCGAGCCGGCGACTACGCGTTGCCAGGTGTCGGCGACGTTGACGTGGATTCCGAGCAGGCGGGCGAGGATTGCGGCGGGCAGGCCGGTGGCGAACTGGAAGAGCGCGGTGGAGCGGGACTGCCCTGAGCGGATGCCGAGCTGGCGCAGCGTTCGGCTAGCTGACTCGGCGGTGAGGCTATGGGGTGAAGAACTGCGGGCGCGGGCGAGGCTCGGCTTGTCCTGGCCGGAATGCCTTGCGCTTATGACCTTGGGCTCGTGGCGGAGGGCGGTACCGAGCGTCCATCCCGCCGCCGCCTTTCACTAGGCTCGACCAGCCTCGGGAGTCGCATGGCACTTTTGAGCGGGCTCACGAAGATGGCCAGTGCCCGGCGTGGGGCGGCCGGGTTGCGGTGATCGGGAAGGTGCTTCGCGGCCAGCGCCACGCTGGCCTGATCCGGTACCTGTTCGGGCCGGGTCGTTGTGAGGTACACCGGGACTGTTGTCATGCGTGGTGGTCACGACGGGAGGGCGCCCGCCCGCGCGACCGGTTGCTTGCATCACCATTTCTCCAGCAGGCCGAGGTCGCGCAGGCTCTCGGCGGTTTCAACGATCGTGGTCTCGGCTGGGCGTGGGCGCCATCCGAGCTCCTGCTTAGCGCGGTCGTTGTGGATGATCAGTCGGGGCGGCTCCGGTCCTGGTGCCTCTTCGGTTGGTACTCGCTCGGCCAGCGGGCCGAGCCGCTCGCGCAGGATCTGGGCCATCTGAAGGAAGCTGATGGTCGGCCCGTCGGCCAAGGCCAGGTACCGCTGGCCGGCCGCCTCGGGCACGGCCATCGCACGGATGTGCAGATCGGCCACATCCCGCACGTCGGCGACGCCGAAGCGCTGGCGTCGCACTACGGGCATTGTCCCGTCGAGCATCGCCTTGGTCAGCTGCAACGACGAACGCGCTTGCGCGGTCAATGTCGGGCCGAGGATGAACGTGGGGTTGACCACGACCAGCTCGGTGTCGCCACCCTCATGTTCGATGAAGTCCCAGGCGGTTCGCTCGGCGATCGTCTTGGACCGCGGATAGGCTGGAAGGCCGGGCGTGTCGGGGTCGGTCCAGTCGGCCTCGGTGTACTCGGCACCCGGCTTTGGTGAGTAACCGACCGCCGCGAACGACGAGGTCAGCACCACACGTCGAACACCAGCGTCGCGCGCGGCCCGCAGGACACGCAGCGTGCCGTCACGGGCGGGAACGATCACCTCATCGGGATCGTCGGACTGGACCATCGGCGAGGCGAAGTGGTGGACCTCCGCGCAGCCGGCCGCTGCGGCAGCCCAGCCCTCGTCGGCGGTCAGCTCGGCGGTGACGGCCTCCAGCTGGCTGTCGTCTGCATCGCCGCGACGCACCGCCGCACGCACATCGCCCTCGCGCTCCAGGGATCGCACCGTCGCGCGCACCCGACGCCCGTCCCGCAGCAGCGCAGCGATCAGCTGCGTGCCCAGATAGCCGGACCCGCCGGTCACCAACACCGGGCTCATCGCAGCACCACCTCTTCCAGGCGGGGATACATGTCCTGCACCCGCAGGTTTGCTTCGGCCTCCGCGTCGGGATCACCGTGGTCGCGGGCATCCCACAACGCTGCCTTCGCGCGGAGGTAGTCAAGGTGAATGTGCAGCGTCGCGATCTGGGCTTCGATCCGCTCGGCGTGACGCAACAACAGCTCGCGCTGCTCACCCGCCGCCTCATGTCCACGCGTGCGGTTGGCCTGGTATGTGCGCATGTCTTCGATGCCCACGCCCATGGCGCGCAGGCATGCCAGCGCCTGCAATGTATCGACGTCGTCCTCGCGGTAGCGGCGGTGCCCGCTGCTTTCGTCGCGCTCGATCGGGCCTATCAGGCCGACCTGCTCGTAGTAGCGCAGTGTTGGCTCGCTGAGACCGCTGCGCCGGGATACATCCTGGATGGTCAGAGCTGTCATACAAGCAGCCAAACAAACCTCAAGCGCTTTAAGTCAAGCGATGGCGGGAAAGCCTGGGCGCGATCTGCTGGCGGCGCTCACCATCGGCGCCGCGGCCATGAACAAGATCCTCAGTAAGAAGCGGGCCAAGTCCGCGTAGCGGGCCGGTCCCGCGAAGTACAGCAGATGCACAGCACATCCACTCAACCTGGGTGGCTCCCCGTCTGGCTCCCGAAGATCGGGAAGGGGTCCCGGACCAAGATCCGAAACCCCTTCTGACCTGCTAAGCAATGGTCGCGACGGCCGGATTTGAACCGGCGACCCGTTGACCCCCAGGACGGAGAGTTGGGAGTCGCCGCAGCTCAGGCCGTGTGTTTTCCGTGCGGGCACGGTGCCTGCTGACGTGCGGTTTGTGATGCGTAGCAAGGCGTGTGGGCCCCAGATGGTCCCCGGGTCAGCCGCCAGATCCGGGTGGCTCACGTTCAAGTGTCATACCACCGCGCTAACCGCGACGCTGCGCCAGCGCCCTGTAAGACTGTACTTATATAAGCCTTCTCTGATATCTTAGCCTGGTGCACGCGTTCGACGTACTCGGCGATCCGGTGCGCCGCCGCATCCTCGAGCTGCTCGGGGACGGCGAGCTCACCTCCGGCGCGCTCTGTGAGGTGATCCAGCGCCAGTTCGGCATCTCCCAGCCGGCCGTCTCCCAGCACCTCAAGGTGTTGCGGGACAACGGTTTCGCCACGGTGCGACCGGACGGCGCGCGTCGCCTCTACGCGGTCGCGCACGAGCCGCTGCGCGGCATCGACGCCTGGCTCGACCAGTTCCGCCGGTCCTGGACGCCGCACTTGGACGCGCTGGCCACCGAGCTGGCGCGAGGCAAGCACGAGCGGAGGAAGAAACCATGATCGATGTGACCGAGGAGATCAGCGCGGTCCGCCGCGAGGTGGGCGGCCGGGTGCTGGAGGCCGGAAAGGCCCGGGTGGTCACGGTGTCCCGCAGCTACCCGGCCGAGCTCGCCGACGTCTGGGACGCCTGCACCAACCCGGAACGCATCCCGCGCTGGTTCCTGCCGGTGAGCGGGGAGCTGAAGGAGGGCGGCCGGTACCAGCTGGAGGGCAACGCGGGCGGCACCGTCACCCACTGCGACCCGCCGCACGGCTTCGACGCGACCTGGGAGATGGGCGGCGACATAAGCTGGATCGAGCTGCGGCTGGCCGACGAGGGCAGCGGCCGGACCCTCTTCCGGCTGGGCCACATCGCGCATGTGGACGACGAGCGGTGGGCGCAGTTCGGCCCCGGTGCGGTCGGGGTGGGCTGGGACAGCGGCCTAATCGGCCTGTACCTGCACCTGACCACCCGGCAGGCGGTGAACCCAGCCAAGGTGGCCGAGTGGTCCGCGTCCGAGGAGGGCCACCGGTTCCTGACCGCGTCCAGCGACGCCTGGTATGAGGCGAGCGTGGCCTTCGGCACCGCCCCGGCCGAGGCCCGGGCCGCTGCCGACCGCACCGCCGCGTTTTACACCGGCACGCCCGAGCCCGGCGCCGGGGCCGACCAGCACGGCTGACCGGCCGCTACGATTCCCTCATCAATGGTCACATGTTGCGACGATCACTGAAATCCGCCCCGGGCGGTCCGCGGGCCAGTCACCAGATCTGGGCAGTTGGCCGCAAGGGACTTGCCAATTGGGCTGGACTGACGCTTAATACTGCAACGGCACCTGATGATCAGGTGATGCTTGACGGTTTCCAGGGTCGACCCCGGCCCGCTCCGGTCGGTGGGGCAGATCTGGGGTGCTAGGGCCGCTGGGAATGATCTAACAAATCATCACTGGTGCCGGATACACCAGAATTATTATGGCCCATGTAAGGGAGGCAGATCGATGTCTGTCGGCAGCCTGCGCTGGCGCGCGACGTTAGCGCTCGGGGCGGCGGCCGCCGCGGTGCTCGCACTGGCGGTGCCTGCGGGCGCCAGCACCGGCACGGCGGCGATCA
>JAOPYP010000069.1 GCA_025964635.1 Actinomycetes bacterium
CACCGGGCCCCGCGGTCACCCGGCCCCGGCCGCCGCCGGAGCGGCCGGGGCCGGCCTCGGCTCTGTAACGAAACGGGAACGGAGACCGCCCTGACATTGACACTGCCTGCCCCGCTCCATAATTTACGGCTTATAGGAAGCCGTAAAAGATCTACCAAACGCCTTGCTTCTCCCTGCACGCCTCCCGCACACTAACCCGCTCGATCCCTGCACGAAGGCCCGGCGCAAGACCCGTGGTGTGCTCGCGCCGACTCCCTGGAAGGACACCACATGAGACCGACAAAGCTGTCGACCCTGGCCTGCGCCGCCGCCGCGGCGGCCCTGTCCCTCGCTGCCTGCGGCAGCAGCGGATCGAACTCCGGTTCCTCCGCCCATCCCACGCTCACTTACTGGGCCAGCAACCAGGGCACCAGCCTGCAGGACGACCAGCAGGTCCTGGCCCCGCAGATCGCGAAGTTCACCAAGCAGACCGGCATCAAGGTCAAGGTCCAGGTCATCCCCTGGACGACCCTGCTCACCCAGATCACGGCGGCCACGGTGTCGGGCAACGGCCCCGACGTCCTCAACATCGGCAACACCTGGTCCGCCTCGCTCCAGGCCACCGGCGCCTTCCTGCCGTTCACCTCGTCGGTCATGAACCAGATCGGCGGCTCCAGCCGGTTCCTGGCCGGCAGCCTGTCGGCCACCGGGGCGGCCGGCCAGCCGCCGACAGCCGTCCCGCTCTACAGCACGGCCTACGGCCTGTATTACAACAAGGCCGAGTTCGCGGCGGCGGGCATCAGCGGGCCGCCCGCGACCTGGTCGGAATTCATCACGGACGCCAAGAAGCTCACCAAGGCCGGGCACTACGGGCTGACCCTCGAGGCTGGCCAGATCCCGGAGAACGTCCACCTGGCGTTCGAGCTGAGCCAGCAGCAGGGCGGGTCGTTCTTCGACTCGGCGGGCAAGCCCACGTTCAACACCCCGCAGAACGTGGCCGCGATCAAGCAGATGATCGACTTCATGCAGGCCGACAAGATCGCCAACCCGAGCGACGCACAGTACTCCAAGGGCACCGAGGCGCTCACGGACTACGCCTCGGGCAAGGCCGCCATGGTCTTCTGGCAGACGGCCTCCGGGTCGCTGGCCAAGCTCGGCATGAAGGCCTCCAACATCGGCGTCGCGCCGCTTCCGCTGCCGGCCCCGGCGCCGGCCGGTGGCAAGAAGGTCACCAGCATGGTGGCGGGCATCAACATCGCGATCTTCAAGAACAGCAAGAACCTGACCGCGGCCGAGAAGTTCGTGAAGTTCATGACCAGCACGCCGGAGCAGGAGAGCCTGAACCACACCTACGGCTCGCTGCCCACGGTCCAGGCCGCCTACAGCGACCCGGCGTTCAACACCCCCGCCGTGAAGACCTTCCGCGGCATCCTCAGCACGACCGCCGCGCCCATGCCCGCGGTGGCCGCGGAGAGCCAGTTCGAGACCGCGGTCGGCACCGCGATCATCCACCTGTACGCCAGCGCGGCGACCGGCAAGACTGTTACGGCCAGCATGATCGGGTCCGCGCTCAGCCAGGCGCAGCAGCAGCTAGGAGGCTGACCCCTGGTGGTTGACACCATCCGGGTCGAGAAGGGTGTCACCGCGTCCGCGCCGCCGTCACCGCCCAAGCGGCGGTGGTGGCGGCGCGCGTCGCTGCCGTACATCCTGCTTATCCCCGCGATACTCCTGGAACTGCTCATCCACATCATCCCGATGCTGGCCGGGGTGGGGATCAGTTTCCTGCAGCTGACCGAGTTCTTCCTGCGGAACTGGCAGGCCGCGCCCTTCGCCGGGTTCAGCAACTACGCGGTCGCGCTGAACTTCTCCGCCGCGACGGGCCAGGCGCTGCTGCACTCGTTCACCGTCACGATCATGTACACGATCATCGTCCTCGCGGTGGCCTGGCTGTTCGGCATGGCCGGCGCGGTCTTCACCCAGCGGGCCTTCCGGGGCCGCGGCGCGGTCCGCACCCTGTTCCTGATCCCGTACGCGCTGCCGGTTTTCGCGTCGGTCATCACCTGGAACTTCATGCTCCAGCGGGACACCGGCATGCTGAACCAGCTGCTGCTGTCCCTGCACCTGGTGCACGGGCGGCCGTTCTGGCTGATCGGGCAGGACAGCTTCTGGTCCCTGGTCATCGTGCAGATCTGGCGCACCTGGCCGTTCGCGTTCCTGATCCTCACGGCTGGCCTGCAGAGCATCCCCACCGACCTGTACGAGGCGGCGGCGCTGGACGGCTCGGGCCTCCTCGGCCAGGTACGGCACGTGACCCTGCCGCTGATCCGCCCGGTCAACCGGGTCCTGCTGCTGGTCCTGTTCCTGTGGACGTTCAACGACTTCTCGGTGCCGTTCACGCTGTTCGGCTCGGCCCCGCCGTCCCAGGCCGACATCATCTCCATCCACATCTACGAGAACTCGTTCGTCAGCTGGAACTTCGGCACCGGGTCGGCCATGTCCGTCCTGCTGCTGCTGTTCCTGCTGCTCGTGACCGGCGTGTACCTGGCGCTCGGGAGACGGGGGGAACGCCATGCATGAGCCGGCCTGGTTCCGCTGGGCCCGGGTGGTCGTGCTGACCCTGCTGGGCCTGTTCGCCATCCTGCCGGTCTACGTCATGCTCACCGCGTCGCTGAAACCGCTGCCGGACGTCGAGGGGGCGTTCCGCTGGATCCCCAGCCACCTCACCCTGTCGCCGTTCGTGGACATGTGGCGGACGATCCCGCTGCTCACCTACCTGGAGAACAGCCTGATCGTCTGCTCCATCGCGTCGGTCGCGTCGGTCATCGTGGCGCTGCTCGCCGCGTACGCGATCAGCCGGTACCGGTTCCGCGGCCGGCAGGTGTTCTCGATCACGATCCTCTCCACCCAGATGTTCCCGGGCATCCTGTTCCTGCTGCCGCTGTTCGTGATCTTCGTCAACCTCAGCCAGACCACCGGCATCAACCTGTACGGCAGCCGGACGGGCCTGATCATCACGTACATGACGTTCACGCTGCCGTTCGCGATCTGGATGCTGGCCGCCTACCTGGACACGATCCCGCGTGAGCTCGACGAGGCGGCCACCGTGGACGGCACCGGGCCGCTCGGGGCGTTCATCCGCGTGGTCATCCCGGCGGCGATCCCGGGCATCGTCGCGGTGCTCATCTACGCGTTCATGACCGCGTGGAGCGAGATGCTGTTCGCCTCCGTGCTCACCAACGACTCGACCCGGACCCTGGCCGTGGGGCTGCAGGGCTACGCCACGCAGAACCAGGTGTACTGGAACCAGATCATGGCCGCCTCGCTCACCGTCAGCGTGCCGATCGTGGTCGGCTTCCTGCTGCTCCAGCGTTTCCTGGTGGCGGGCATGACCGCCGGCTCGGTCAAGTAACGCTGGTCACGGGACAACCCTTAATTCTCCGCAACGAAGATCAAGACCGTTCCGCCGTCCTCCCCGCCGCCCGGCCGGCGGGGAGCGGCGAAGCGTGCCCGGGGCGTCCCGGCATCAGAGCCGGCCGCCGCCCGTGAACCGCTGGCGGCCGTGGCCCGTGTACCCGGGTGAGCAGATGACGATGGGACCGGCGGCTGCCGCGGCGCGAAGCGCCCGGGAGTCGCCTGCGCTGCGTTGCCCATTCCGCTATTCTTGACATCGGCGTTATCTGCGGGCGACTGGCACTATGGCCGTGCTGGGCGCCATTTCTTACGAAGTGATTACGGTCACTGATTAACGCCTTGACATATCGTTTCCCGCCGTTGATCAATATGGCGCTGAGCTGCGGAGACGCCGCCTAAGTCGGAGCTCGCGACGGCCGCGATCCGGACAGATATGAAAAAATCTTGATTCTGTGGCACATGGCAGAACGGCAGGACTATCGTGATCGCCCGGAGCGGTACCCGATTAAAAGGGAACGGTGTCGTGTCGTACAGAAGTAGAGTCTTTAACCATGATCGCGAGTTTGAGCCGCGGTCACGGACCCGGCTCCTTGCGATAGTCGGGGCCGTGGCCGTGGTGGGCGGGGTCGGCGGGGCGTTGCTGATTCCGAACCTGGGCAGCGTGTTCGGCGCTAGTAACGCTGCCAGCGTCGCCGGAGCCTGCGCCACGCCGTCGGCGGCCAGCACAGCGGTAGGGACCACCGCAGCCGCCGCCGCACCCGCAGCCGCCGCCACGCCCAGCAGCACGGCTGCGGCCGTGGCGCCCACTCCCAGCGGGACTGTGGCCACGCCGGTCGCGACTGCGCCGGCTGC
>JAOPYP010000098.1 GCA_025964635.1 Actinomycetes bacterium
GACGACGGGCACGGCCGCCCGGTGGTCGTCCGGCGGCCCAGCCCGAATTGACGACCCGGGGGCACCGCGGCCGGCGCCGGGTAACACGAGACGGCCGGGCGATCCTGAATAGGCGGCGGGGCGACCGTAGAGACCCGGGCGGGCGGACCCGTAATGACGCGGCCGGGCGCCGCCGAGACAGAAGGGCGGGGGACGTCGCGGCGCGGGCAGGCGGCGCGGGCAGGCGGCGGGGGGCAGGCGGCGGCCGGCGGAAACGGGTCCTGCTGACCCCACCCGGCTCACCGGGACCGCTTTGCCGCCAAACACGGATAAATGTGTGCAAGCTGGGCTGATCCCATATTTTCCCAGAAAAGGACATTACCCACTGCTACCCTCAAAAACTTCGGGGGGGCCTCCGAAGCTCCTTCGTAGCTACATGGTCACAATTCCGTTCCACTCACACTTTGAGGCCTGAGCCATGAGGCTGCGTCTCCGGTCCATACGCCAGCGAATCTTCCTGCTGACCGTCGTCCCGGTGCTGTCGCTGATCGCGCTCTACGTGTTCGCGACGTTCATCATCGCCCGGGGAGCGGTCAACCTATCCCAGGCGAGCACGATCAAATCCGCCACCGGCCAGCCGACCGGCGCGTTCCTGACCCAGCTCGACGCCGAGCGCCCGCTGGCGATGGTCTCCCTGTCCAGCCCCACCGCGGCCAGCCTGGCCGTGCTCCAGGTCCAGCAGAACAAGACCAACGCCACCGCCGCCGCCCTGCGCACCGCGCTTAATTCGGCCAGCACGATGAACAACGCGACCGCGCCCGAGAAGCGGGCCATCGCGACCCTGCTCAACGACGTCAAGGGCCTGCCCGCGCTGCGGGCCCAGGTGCACTCACAGATCATCAGCAAGGCACGGGCTCTCGACGAGTACAACTCCATCGTCGCGGACGGCTATGCGGTGATCGACCAGGCCATTCTTGAGCAGACGAACGCCAGCCTGGTCACCCAGGCCCTGGCCTTCGTCCGGATGGGCCGGTCCGAGGACCTGATGCTGCAAGAGAGCGCGATCATCTCGGGCGACCTGGCCGCGCGGTCGTTCCCCACGGCGGACCGCCAGCAGTTCACCCAGCTGGCCGGGGCCCGGCGGGCGCTCTACGCCCAGACCCTCCCCGACCTGCAGCCTCAATACCGCGCGTACTACACCCGCAACGTCAGCCCGCAGGCTTCCGCCGCCCTGACCACGCTGGAAAACCGGCTCATGTCCGACCCGCGCACGAGCAGCCCCCCGCCCGTCCTGCCGCAGGACTGGGAGACGGCGGTCGGGGGCGTGGCGGCGGGCCTGTCCAAGGCTGGCATCCAGGCGTCGGACGCGATCACCGCGCAGGCGTCGACCAACTCGAACCGCACCTACCTGGAACTCATCCTGGCGGGCGGCCTGGGCCTCCTGGCGGTGATCCTGTCCATCTTCGTGTCGATCGTGGTCGGCCGGGGCCTGATCCGTGAGCTGGCCGCGCTGCGCCGGGCGGCGCTGGAACTGGCCCACCGGCGGCTGCCCGACGTCGTGAAGCGGCTGGCCGCCGGCCAGGACGTGGACGTATCCGCTGAGGCCCCCGAGCTGCCCGCCAGCTCGGACGAGATCGGCCAGGTCCGCCAGGCGTTCGCCGCGGTCCAGCAGACCGCGGTGGAGGCGGCCGTAGGCCAGGCCCGGCTGCGCCAGGGCATCAGCGACATCTTCCGGAACCTGGCCCGGCGCAGCCAGTCGCTGCTGCACCGCCAGCTCGCCCTGCTCGACGCGATGGAGCGGCGGGCCAAGGAGCCGGAGGAACTCGAGGACCTGTTCCGCATAGACCATCTCACCACGCGCATGCGGCGGCACGCGGAGAGCCTGATCATCCTGTCCGGCGAGGCGCCCGCCCGGGCCTGGCGCCGTCCCGTCCCGTTCGTGGACGTGCTCCGGGCGGCCGTGGCCGAGGTCGAGGACTACACCCGGATCAAGGTCGCCGCGAACACGCGGGCCGCCATCACCGGCCCCGCCGTCGCGGACGTCATTCACATGATCGCGGAGCTGGCGGAGAACGCGGTCGTCTTCTCCCCGCCGAACACCCCCGTGCTGATCAGCGGCGACGTGGTCGGGCGCGGGTTCGCGGTCGAGATCGAGGACCGCGGGCTCGGGCTGAGCGAGGAGCGGCGGGGCGAGCTCAATGACCTCCTCGAGAACCCACCGCCGTTCGACCTGTCCGGCAGTGACCAGCTGGGCCTGTTCGTGGCCAGCCAGCTGGCCAGGAAGCACAACATCCGCATCTCCCTGCGCGGCTCTCCCTACGGCGGAACCACCGCCATCGTGCTCATCCCGACCACCCTGGTCGTCTCCGAGGAGAGCTACCAGCAGGACGGGACCGACCCGGGCCGGGGCATGCAGCTGTCCGGCCGGCACGCCGCCCGGGATGACGCGAGCAGCGTCACCGCGGTCACCCAGGACACGGCAGGCACCGCCGGGCCGCCCGCCACGAGCGAGGTCGCCGCGGTCACGGCGGACGACACGGCCCAGCGGTGGCCCGCCGACAGCGGGGCCGACCCCTGGACGGCTCACGCCGCGGCGGGCAGCCGGACCGCCGCGGACGCGGCGACCGGGTGGGCCGGTACCGGCGTCAGCGCCGCCGCGGAGGGCACCAGCGGCCGGAACGGGTTCCACGAGTTCCCGGGCTACGGCGACGCGGGCGGCTGGCCGGCCGGCGGCGACGCGGGCGGCTGGCCGGCGGCTGGCGACCCGGTCCACGCGGCCTCCGCCGAACACCACGAGCTGGATCATGGCGATGCGGAGTTCGCCGAGGCGGACTCGCTGCCCCGCCGGGTCCGGCAGGCCAGCCTGGCTCCGCAGCTACGGGAGGACGCCCTGCACGGGCGAGCCGCCGCGAACGGCGAGGCCGCGACACCATCGGGGACCGTGGAAGAACGCTCACCCGAAGAGGCGAGGAGCACGATCACCGCCATCCAGCAAGGCTGGGAACGCGGCCGCTCGCTCTTCGACCCGCCCGAGAAGACCCCGGACACGATGACCGGCACCCAGCCACCAGCGGAGCCCGCTCCCCCGGAGGCCGGGGAGGCCGGCCCCCAGGGCGATGAGTGACGGCAAGGGGGAGCAGATGAGCGCGGCAGAGCAGGAAAAGGGTGTGAGCCCAGGTTCACCGAGTGACCTGGACTGGCTGCTCGATGACCTGGTGGTGCGCGTACCCGACGTGAACAAGGCGGTGATCCTGTCCCGTGACGGACTGGCCATCGCCGCGTCGAGCGCGCTGACCAGGGAGGACGCGGAGCACCTGGCCGCGGTGGCGTCCGGGTTCCAGAGCCTGGCCCGGGGCGCCGGCCGCCACTTCGGCGGGGGCTACGTGCGGCAGACGATCGTGGAGATGGACACGGCGTTCCTGTTCGTGACGTCGGCTGGTGAGGGTAGCTGCCTCGCGGTGCTGAGCCCGGCCAGCGCGGACGCGGGCCTGGTCGCCTACGAGATGGCGATCCTGGTGAAGCGGGTCGGCCAGCACCTGTCGGTGAACCCCCGGCCGGGCACGGCCGGGGAGGTCACGGACTGATCCGGGCATGCCGTCGCCCGACGATCACTGGCTCGACGAGGAGGCCGGTCCGGTCGTACGGCCTTACGCGCTGATCCGCGGCCGGACCCGGGCCAGCGGCGAGACCCTCGACCTGATCGCGATCATCACGGCGGTGCGCGGAGTCCAGCTCGACCCGTCGTCGCTGGATCCCGAGCACCTCGAGGTGCTCCGGCTCTGCCGGCTGCCGACGTCGGTCGCGGAAATCGCGGCTGATCTCGACCTGCCCCTGGGAGTGGTCCGGATCCTCCTGGGGGACCTGCGAGAACGCTCCCTCATCGCGATTCATAACCCCATCCCGCCGGCCCGGCTGCCTGACGTGCAGATCCTGAAGGAGGTCGTCGATGGACTACGCCGCCTCTGATCCGGTCGCCAGCGTGGGGCGGATGCCCGTCACCATCAAGATCCTTATCGCGGGCGGCTTCGGGGTGGGCAAGACCACGCTGGTCGGGTCGCTGACCGAGATCCGGCCGCTGCGCACTGAGGAGCCCCTGAGCGAGCCGGGCGCCGCGGTGGACCGGCTCGACGGGGTGGAGCGGAAGAGCACCACCACCGTGGCCCTGGACTTCGGCCGGATCACGATCCGCGAGAACCTGGTCATCTACCTGTTCGGCACCCCGGGGCAGGAGCGGTTCTGGTTCATGTGGGATGAGCTGGCCCGCGGCGCCCTGGGTGCGATCGTCATGGCCGACACCCGGCGGCTGGCTGACTGCTTCCCGTCGGTGGACTACTTCGAGCAGCGCGGCATCCCGTTCGTGGTGGGCGTGAACTGCTTCGACGGTGCCCGGCGGTTCCGCCCCGAGGCGGTCCGGTCCGCGCTGGACCTGGACCCCCTGGTCCCGGTGGTGCTGTGTGACGCCCGGCAGCGCGCCACCTGCCGGGATGCGCTGATCGCCCTGGTCGAGCACGCCCTTCACGTGCTCCGCAACCACCCCCAGTACGCGTCCGCCGCGGCGGCCCCGCAGCCCGCCCCGGCCGGAGAACCAGCCCAATAACGGTCTGACCGCAGCTAGTCAGCCCAGCCGGCGGGATCACGTCCGCCAGATCAGCACCAGCGCGCAATCGTCGGAACCGACGCCGCCTGCCTTGACCACCCGCACCAGCTCGGTGGCGGCGTTCCGGAAGCCGGATGCCACCAGCCGGTTGGCCTCGCCGAGCAGCCGGTCCGTGCCGGCGTCGATGTCCAGGCCCGGCGCCTCGACGAGCCCGTCGGTGTAGAGCATCAGCGCGTCCCCCGGCCGCAGGGCGCCGTGCACCGGGGTGGCCCGCGGATCAGGGACCACGCCCAGCACGATGCCGCGGGCCTGGGTCACCTTCCAGGTGCCGCTGCCCGCGTCGAACTGGGCGGGCGGCGGATGCCCGGCCGAGGCCAGCATGTACTCCCCGGTGGCCAGGTCCAGGGCCAGGTGCGCGGCGGTGACGAAGCCTTCGACGGCCGGCCCGCGGCGCAGGTAGGAGTTGCACGCGCCGAGGAACTCGTCCTGGGGCACCGAGCCCAGCAGGCCGCCGAACGCCCCGGAGAGCAGCAGCGCCCGGGTTCCGGCGTCCACGCCCTTGCCGGACACGTCGACGAGCGCGACTTCCAGGGTCTTCCCGTCACACGACGAGACCAGGAAATCGCCGCCGAAGGATGAGCCTCCGGCCGGGCGGAGCACGGCGGCGGACTGCCAGCCGGCGGGCAGCTCGGGCAGCCGGGCCTGGGCCCGGATCCGGTCCCGCAGCTCGATCAGCATCCGGTCCCCGCGCAGCCCCTGCACGCCGAGCTTCCACCGGGTCCGGGCCAGCGCGTCCGCGAACAGCGCGGTGACCGCGACCGTCGCGATGATGCCGGCCCCGGCCCGGTCGTACAGCCCGTCGTACAGCAGCATGAGGGCGACCAGGCCGAAGAGGATCCGCAGGGCCCGGGGCCACAGCAGCAGCCCGCCCGCCAGCACCGGCAGGATCATCAGTCCCGGCGAGAACCACCACTCCGACAGGTGCACCGCCGCCACCCCGATGGCTACCGTGGCGACGGTGAGCACGAAAGCCATCCGGCGATTGCGGGTGATGAACTGGCGCCGGACCTGACCGGCCACCCTGGCCGCCACTGATCGGGCCAGCCGGGCGGAACGGGTGAGTGGCCGGGAAATCATGATGGCCGAACTGTATCCGCACCCTCATCGCCCTGGCACGCTCCCAAACTGATTGGCGCACCCACGGGCGGAGCAGGTAGGAATGCGGGCATGGCAGCGCACTTCCCGATCAGGGCGGTCGGAGAGCACGAGTTCGACGCCTTCCGCCGCACCAACGAGCACGCCTTCCTGGACAGCCCGCCGACCCCGCAGCACCGGGAGCAGATGCTGGAGCTCCTCGAACTCGACCGCACCCTGGCCGCGTTCGACGGCGACACCCCGGTGGCCAGCGCCGCCGTGTGGAGCTTCCGGATGGCCGTCCCAGGCGCCATGGCGGCGGCGGCCGGCGTGACCTGGATCGCGGTCATGCCGTCGCACCGCCGGCGCGGCATCCTGTCCAGCCTGATGCGCCAGCAGATCGGCGACATCCACGAGCGGGGTGAGCCCCTCGCGGTGCTCTGGGCCTCCGACGCGCGGATCTACGGCCGGTACGGGTACGGCCGTGCCTCCTGGCACGCGAGCTTCACCGTCCGGCACGGTGAGGGCGTGCTCAGCTCCCAGGCCCCCGCCGATCCGGCCCTGCGGCTGCGCATCACCGAGCCGATCGAGGCCCTGGCCGAACTGGCCAAGGTCTACGACACGGTGCTGCCTGCCCAGCCGGGCTTGTTCGTCCGGAACGAATCCTGGTGGAACCGCACCGTGGAGGATCCGGACGAGGGGCGGCCCGGGTCCATGCCGCTGCGCTGCGTCCTCGCCGAAGACGCCACAGGCCCCCGCGGCTATGCGCTGTACACCGGCCGGGGCCGGTGGGACGAGGACACGTTCCTCGCGGATTCGGCGCTCGACATCCGTGAACTGGTCGCTATCGACCCCGCGGCCACCGCGGCGCTGTGGTCGGACCTGCTCAGCCGGGACCTGGTCAGCGAGGTGACGGCCCGGCTGCGGCCGGCGGACGACCCGCTGCTGCACCTGCTGGCCGACCCCCGGCGGGCGCGGCCCCAGATCAGCGACGGGCTCTGGGTGAGGATCATCGACGTGCCGGGCGCCCTGACCGCGCGCCGCTACGCGGCTCCCGTCGACCTGGTTATCGAGGTCACCGACGAGATGTGCCCGTGGAACGCGGGGCGCTGGAGGGTCCGCGGGTCCGGGCCGGTCCTGGCGGGAGCCGGTTCCACGGCCGGGCCGGGCACGGCCGAGTGCGAGCGGACCTCGGCGGCTCCGGACGTCGTCCTCCCTGCGGCCACACTGGGCGCGGCCTACCTTGGTGGCACGCCACTTGGCTCGCTGGCCCGCGCGGGACTGGCCACCGAGGAACGCAGCGGCGCCCT
>JAOPYP010000111.1 GCA_025964635.1 Actinomycetes bacterium
GGCGGCCCTGGCACGCTGCTCCTGGCCGGGAACTGCACCTACGGCATCACGATCCCGGCCACCGCCTCCGACGGCCTGCCGCTCATCACCGGGCACATCGGCCTGGTGGGCGGCCCGAACACCGTGATCCGGCGCAGTCCGGCCGCGCTCACAGCCTTCCGCGTCCTCGACGTGGCCGCCGGCGCGTCGCTCCGCGTCAGCAACCTCTCCATCCGTAATGGGAAAACCGCCGGGCTGGGGGGCGGCATCCAGAATGCCGGTAGCCTCTGGGTCAGCAAAGTCACGTTTTCCGGGAACAACGCGGGCAATGGTGGTGCGCTGTCGAATAACTCAGGCGCGACCGCGACCCTCTACAACGCCACGATCGCCGAAAACACGACGACCGGCGTCGGCGGGGGCGGGATCATCAATTCGGGCACGCTGACTCTGGACGAGAGCAGCCTGTCCGACAACCATGCACCGATCAACGGCGGCGGGCTGAACACCCAGACCGCCGGGATATCCCACATCATCCAGAGCCAACTCGTCCGTAACGTTTCCGGAGGCCTTGGAGGCGGGATATCCAACCTCGGCACCACGACGCTCTACGGAACGTCGGTACGGTTCAACCGGGGCTCGGCCGGCGGGGGAATCGCGACGTCCAACACCAACGTCACGCTGCAGAAGTCGACCGTCACCGACAACACGCCAGACAACTGCAGCCCACTCGGTACCATCCCGGGCTGCGCCGGCTGACGGGCCGGGGTCCGCAAACCGGCAGGGGTTCCCGCCAGCGGCCGTGATCAGGGAAGGCGGACGACGCTGATGGGGTCGGGCGCGTAGGGGTCGCCCGCGTTGTCGATCAGCTCGATCTCGGCGCGGTCGGACATGATCTGGTAAGAACCATCCGCCACGTACTCCCGGATGACGGTGACCGTGCCGTCCGCGTGCGTATAGCGTTCCTCCGCCCAGCCGTCCCCGGCGTGCTTCTCCGCGTCCACGGCGGGCTCGTCCCGCCACTCGAACCGGTACGGCGCGAGCGGAAGCCTCAGCTCGTACGGGTAGCCGCCCGACATGCCGAGCTCCTTCCCAGGAGAGTGTGATCGCGGCGGGCCCGCGCGGGGCCCGCCGCGATCAACGGTAACGGCCAGGCCGGTGCTCAGGCGATGGCCGGCTTAGCCTTCTCTGCCTCCTTCTCCTCTGAGACCCGCACGGCGGCGGCCATCTGCTCCACTGTTGGCCGCTTGCAGAGGAACCAGACGATGAGCGCGGCCAGCGCGCCGATCGCAGCGCCGAAGAAGAAGCCCTGTGCCCAGTGGAAGTGAGCGGTGCCGTAGAGGGTGCCGGTCATGATCAGCGCCGCGCCGCCGCCGGCGAAGCTGCCGCCCAGCGCCTTGAACGCGTAGATGGAGCCGTAGTTGATGGCGTTGTTGGTCTCGCCGTAGTAGTCCGACACCAGGGCGGCCGTCATCGGGAAGTTGGCGCCCGACAGGCCGCCCGAGATGATCGCGAACACGACGAACAGCGGAGCGTTGTGCGCCGCGCCCGCGAAGTACGTGGCCAGCTGGAAGACCACATTGCCCGAGTAGGCGTACACCATGGTCCTGCGCCGGCCGATGTACTCGGAGAGCCATCCGTAGAACGGCCTGAACCCCCCGTCGCACAACGCGAATCCCGCGAAGCCGGCCACCGCTGCCACCGTACCGAGGCCCATCGCCTGGGCGAACGGGTAGTAATAGGCCACCCCGAACAGGGAGCAGCCGATGAACAAGGCGTACTGGATCCCTATCCACTTGGCCTGCGGAGTCCGCCACATCTCGCCCAGGTTGTAGTGCCGCAGCGCGGGCGGGTTGCTCATCAGGTCCCGGGTGCTGTGCTTCTGCCAGTTGAGCGGGTCGATCTCCTTCGGCCACCAGTTCTTCGGCGGGTCCTTCATGAACCAGCCCCCGATGGCGATGCCCACGGTCATGATGAGGCCCTGGACCAGGATGTAGTTCTTGATCTGGTTCGGCGTCATGTTGAGCGCCGCACCGCTGAACCCGCCGATCACGATGATGAACGGAACCGCGCCGTAGGCCCAGCCGCCGTTCACGAACCCGGTCCGCCAGCCCTTCTTCTCCGGATACCACTTGGCCACGATGTTGATGGCGCTCGAGTAGACCATCCCGGAGCCGATGCCGCCGAGCACCGCGTAGCCGAGATAGGCCTGCCAGATGTTCGTCGACTCGGCCAGCAGGCCGTACCCGACGATGCCGCAGATGAGGCCGCCGATGATCGTCGCCCACCGGACGTTGAGGATGCCGCGGTTGCGCAGGTAGCCGGTGCCTATCTGGACGAACGACTCGAAAATGACGAAGAAGGAGAAGGCCCAGAAGGTCTGGCCGATGCTCCAGTGGTGCGCGGCCGCGAGCGATCCGGACACGGTGCCCCAGGTGTACTCCAGCAGGCCCGCCAGGCACATGACGAACCACGCCGCCATGATGACGACGCCTCGGGAGTAGCCGAGGATCTGTTTCGGGTCCTCACCGACGCGGAAGACCCGGCCGGTGGCATTGGTTACTATTCGGTAGGTTGCATGCTCTTCGGTTGTTGCGCCCATGGGTCGCACCGATACCTCTCGCAGGAGACACTGTTGGCTCGATTTCCGGGCCCGGCGGACGCCGGGGTGGGCTGCTCGACGCGGACGCCCTGCTCCCGGAATGGGAGCGGCGCCGCGGAGGTTGGTATCGATCTCGGCTGGTTTTGCTCCGGGTTGCACCCCGGGGTCCAGGCCGGATAGAGGGCAGGGGCGTCGCGGGGGGTGTGTGAGCGGTCCGCGCGGCGCCCTTGGTCCCGGGCCGGCGGTGGGCCGCGTGAGGCGACGCGAGGGGGGTGCCGGGGGATCGTGTCCCCGGGTGAGCTCGCTGGCGAGGCGGGGCGCGGCACAGGTGTGCTCCCGCCGAGCCCGTGATTCCTCGGGGGCCAGCACTGCCGAAGGCGGGATCCTCGTTGATCCGCCATTCGCGCCTCCAGGTCCGGGGCCGCTGCCGCGCTGCGCCGCCGTGGCGCGCAGCGCCGCGGTCCCTAGGTCTCCAGTCCGAGCGCCCGGAACAGGGCGCTGCGTTCGGGGCCGCCGGCCGCGGCCGCGTACAGCTCGTC
The DNA here is from genome assembly GCA_025964635.1 of Actinomycetes bacterium. Taxonomy (GTDB): domain Bacteria; phylum Actinomycetota; class Actinomycetes; order Streptosporangiales; family Streptosporangiaceae; genus RYN-230. Next base: position 3,118 of record JAOPYP010000111.1, read on the forward strand.
CAGACCCCAGCCGGCCTCGTCGAGCAGCTCGGCGGCCTGGTCGAACAGCGGTGATCGCTGGTCGGCGGGCACTTTCTCGATCACCAGGTGGCCGAGCACCTGCAGGACCGCGGTCCGGAGCTCCTCGCGCCGGCCGCCGGACGGGCGGGCCACCCCCGGCATTAAGGGGATGATCTTGGCGCCCGGGCCTGGTGTCAGCTCCCCGTTGGGGCCGCTCATGGCGGGCTCCCCGCCGCGCCGGGCTGGCTGGGGCTGTCCAGACCGGCCAGCTCAGCGCGGAGCCGCTCCGCCTCACCAGGGCGGCTCAGGTCGATCACATCGACCCGCGAGAACGCCCGGCCCGGCGGGCGGCCGTCGGCCCGCGGGGCTGGCTTGCTCTCGACGAACACCTCGAACCGCGGGCTGGCCGCCTGTGGCCCGATGGACAGCACGTAGCTCAGCACCGCGCGCCGGTCAGGGAGATAACGCTGCTGGTGACCGTGGTCGAAGCTGATCTGCCATTGATCGGCCATGACGGCTCCCTACTCTGCTAGCCCGGGGGGCGGCCCCCCGATCGCCGCTCGGCGCCGGCGCTGCCACGTGCGCGGCAGCCGGGTCGTCCCCGGGGCCTGCCACCCTCAGGCGCCGACCCCCCGGTTCAGCGGCATCGAGTAGCTCTCTTCCTTCAGCTTTGCGTGCCGGGCCGGGTCTTCGCCCTCGCGCAGCTCGGCGGGCACGTCCATGCCCATGTCCTGCCAGTTCAGGTTGGCGGCGCGCTGGGTGGCGGCCACGTGCTCGGGCAGCATGTGCCCGAACCGGCCTTGCATGGCCAGGTAGTCGGTGACCGGGCGCTGCACCGGCGGGTGGAAGTAGTGGTACTTCCGCTCCTCCGGGTCGTACTCCCAGACCGGGAACAGGCCGGCTTCCACCACCCGGCGGCCCAGCTCGACCGTCATCGAGGTCTGGTAGACCCAGCCTTTCTGGCACGGCGTGTAACAGTGCATGAACGCGGCCCCGCGGCGATTCAGCCCCTTGCGGGTCTTGTTCATCAGGTCCACCGGGTAGCCGACCGTGGTGGTGGCCACGTAGCAGTGCGGGTGCCCCTCGGCCATCATCTTGGCCAGGTTCTTCGGCGGCAGCTGCTTGCCCGCCGTGTTCGCCTTGCCGAACGGCGTGAACGTGGTCAGGCCCGCATAGGGAGTGGTCGGGGACACCTGGATGCCGGTGTTCGCATAGCACTCGTTGTCGTAGCAGATGAACAGGGCGTCGTGGTTGCGGTACAGCGCGCCGGACATCGAGCCCAGCCCGATGTCCGCGGCGCTGCCGTCCCCGGCCATCACGATGATGTTCGGGTACGGGCCCGGGTGGCGGCCCTTCCTGATCATCGCCTCGTAGCCGGCCGCCATGCCCGAGGTGAACGAGCCGCCGCTGGCGATCGGGGTGTGCGCCCACGGCACCGTGTACGGGGTGCACAGGTAGGTCGAGTTGGCCACGTACATGCAGCCGGTCGGGCCGGCCAGCACGGTGTCGGCGCCGGCCGCCTTGAGCACCCAGCGGTACTCGATGGCCGGCCCGCACCCCGCGCAGGTCCGGTGCCCGGCCTGGTACGGGTCCTCGTCGGGCATGTCGGGCAGGTAGTGGCGGTCACGGCCGGCGTCGTCGTCGGTGGCCGCGCCGCGCCCCTCCTCCTCCAGCAACGGGAGGTACTGGCGGGTGACTTCGATGGCCATCAGCGGGCTCCTCGGTTCGTCATCAGCTGTATGAGGTCGGTGCCGGTCATCAGTCCTCGAATCCGACCCAGTGGGCGGCTTTCTCGACGCCGCCGCGCTCGACGGCCTGGCCCAGCTTGCCGGCCATCCACTCGAACTCGGCGGTGGGCACGGTCTCGCCGCCCAGCCCGGCCATGAACGAGGTGATGTGCGGCCGGTTGGATGCGTGGTACATGGCCGCGGTCACGTCCGGGGCCAGGATCCCGCCGTAGGTCGGGCCGCCCAGGCCGAGGTTGGTCTCCACCACGCCCACGGCCCTGACCCCGCGCAGCGCGTGCCGCAGGTCGTCGCTGGGGAACGGACGGATCCACAGCAGCCGGGCCATCCCGATCTTCACGCCCTGCTCGCGGAGCCGGTTGATGGCGGCCCGGCAGGTCACCGAGTGGCCGCCGGAGATCACGATGGCGATCTCCGCGTCGTCCAGCCGGTACTCCTCCACGAAGTGCGGGTACTGCCGGCCGAAAACCCGCGCGAACTCGTCGGTCTTCTCCCGGATGACCGGGATCGCGTCCTCCATCGCGCGGGCCCGCTCCAGCTGGAGGGGCGGCCCCTGGGACGGGTGGATCTGCGGGCCGTGTGAGAGCGGCTGCCGTGGGTCGAGCGGGAACGGCAGCCGGTAGGGCGGCAGGAACGTGTCGACCTGCTCGGCGCTGGGCATGTCCACCTCGCCCGAGATATGCGAGACGAAGTAGCCGTCCTGCACCACCATCTGCGGCAGCAGCACCCGCGGGTCCTCACCGATCGCGTAGGCCAGCAGGCTCTTGTCGAACTCCTCCTGCGGGGTGGCGGCCCAGCCCATCAGCCAGCCCATGTCCCGGGTGCACAGCGCGTCGGTGTGCTCCGACCCGAAGTCGCCGGGCGGGTCCAGGGTGCGGTCGGCGATCGACATCTGGATCGGGATCCGGGCGCCGGAGATGATCGAGTACATCTCGTAGGCGTAGGTGACCCCGACGCCGGAGGACCCGGTGAACGCCCGCGCCCCGCACGACCCCGCCCCGAACGCCGCGGACAGCTGGGCATGCTCGCCGTCCGCGTGGATGTACTCGGCGTCCAGGATCCCGTCCGCGATGAACTGGGCCAGGTTCATCATGATCGCCGTGTACGGCCGGATCGCGTACGCGGTGATCACGTCGACGTTGGCGTACAGCGCCGCGTAGGCCGCGGCCGCGCAGCCGTTCAGCCGCTTGCGGGTGCCCGCCAGGCCGTTGAGCCGCTCTTCGCCGGCCGGGGTACGCAGGCCGGGACCGTAGGCCGGCCGCTGGCCCCCGGCTTCCTCGACATGGACCGTGGTCATGGCCGCCCCCCGTCGTGGTCTTCGTTGCGGAGATTTTGGGGTTTGACGTTCTGGGGGCGGCCGTTCGGCGGGTGGCCGTTCGGCGGCGGCCCGCCGCCGGGCACGGGCTGGCGCCGGGCCGCGTCGTACTCGGCGATGGTGTCCTCGATCAGCTGCTTGGTGAACGCGGACTGCTCGGCGTGCGCGCCGTCGTAGGGGGCGAACGCGGTTTCCATCCGGGTCACGTCCTCGGGTGCGTCGAAGTCCATCTCGGGCACCTTCTCCAGGCAGCCGGTCGGGCACTCCTGCACGCACACCAGGCAGCCCTTGCAGTACGTGGTGCGGATCGAGTAGTGGCCGTTCTCCCGCGCGTCGCGCAGCACGCTGACGTCCGGGCAGACGATGTAGCAGTTGTCGCAGCCGTTACAGACCCCGCAGCTCATACAGCGGTCGGCCTCGGCCACGGCCTGCTCCTCGCTGTAGGCCAGGGTGACCTCGACCTTCTGGCTGCGGCTCCGCTCGGCGGCCGGGGACAGCGGGGCCTCGATCCGCGGCGCGTGCCGGAAGTAGGCGGAGTTCAGGCCCTCGTAGGGCATGATCGTCACGTCGGGCTCGGGGGTGAGGGCCTGGGCGGTGAGCAGCCGGTCGATGTCCCGGGCGGCCCGCTTGCCGTCGCCGAGCGCGTCCACCACCATCGACGGGCCGCGCATTACGTCGCCGCCGACCAGGATGTTGCCTTCCACCCGGCCGTGCTCGTCCGCGGTGATGATCCCGCTGCTGTCGCTGAGGTGCTCCGGCAGCCAGTCCAGCTGCTGGACCTGCCCGATCGCCACGAGAATCGTGTCGCAGACGACCTCCCGCTCCGTGCCCGGGATCAGCTCGGGCCGGACCGCGCTGTTGTCGTCTCTGGCCAGCCGGGCGTCGCAGAGCACGGCCCCCGTCACGTGCCCGTTCTCGGACAGCACCCGGACCAGCGAGGTGCCGGGCGAGAACAGGACGCCCTCCTCCCGGGCCTGCTCCAGGTCCTCGGCGACGATCAGCAGCTCTTCTTCGCTCTCCAACGACACGATCGTGGCCGCGCCCCCGCCCAGCCGGATCGCCGAGCGCGCGGCGTCCGAGGCGGTGTTGCCGCCGCCGATGACCAGCACCTCGCGGCCGACCTTCACCGGGCGGCCCAGCCCGGTCTCGCGGAGGAACTCCAGCCCGCCGCCGACCCCGCGGGACTGGATCCCCTCGACCGGCAGCCGCTTGCCCACGTCCTGGCCGAGGGCCAGGAAGGCCGCGGCGTAGTTGCGCAGCCCGTCCCAGCTGATGTCCTGGCCGGCCCGGGTGCTGGTGCGGATCTCGATACCGCCCAGGGACAGGAGCTTGGCGATCTCGGCGTCTAGGACCTCCTCGGGCAGGTGCCAGTGCGGGATCCCGGCCCGGAGCATCCCGCCCGGCTTGTCCAGCGCCTCGAAGATCACGCTGGAGTAGCCGCGGCGGCGCAGGTGATACGCGGCCGCGAGGCCGGCCGGGCCGGATCCGACGATGGCGACCGTGGTCCCGTTGAGCGGGGGGAGCGTGTCCTTGATCGGTTCCTCGGGGAGGTCCAGCCCGTAGTCGCCGAGGAAGCGCTCCACGCTGCGGATGCCGATCGGCTCGTCGTGCTCGGCCCGGTTGCAGGCCGTCTCGCACGGGTGGTAGCAGACCCGGCCGGTCACCGACGGCATCGGGTTGTCTTCCATGATCGTGAGATAGCCGTCGAGGTAGCGCTCGTGCTTCACGAAGTCCAGGTACTTCTGGATCTGCTCACCGGTCGGGCAGGCGTTGTTGCACGGTGGGGTCTTGTCCTTGTAGACCGGCCGGAAGAACCGGAAGTTGCCGGTGGGAAAGAGCCGCTGGCCCTCTTTCTCGGTCGGGGGCGGGGTCACGCCGGCGATGGGCAGCTGCAGGTGGGGCGGGATCCGGGTGCCGCGGACGGACATGGGACCTCCTCGCGGGTGGCGCTACGGGTGGCGGGCAGGTGACAGGGGAGTGGCCGGGGTCGGTGCGGTCGGCTCGGTGCCCGCGGTCTCCGGGGTGGCCAGGGCCGGCTCGGAGGCCGGGGTGGCGTTCCCGTTCGGGGACGCGGCGTGGGCGAACTCGATCACCCGGTGGTGGGCCACGCCGCGGAACATCGCGTCACGGTCCGCGACCTGCTCGGCGACCGCGTCCATCGGCAGTACGCCGGTCGCGGCGGTCAGCGCGCCGATCAGCGGCGCGGCGATGCCCATCCCGATGGCCAGGCGTTCTTCCGCGCCCTCGGTGGACATCCGGTCGTAGGCCAGCTCGCCCAGGTCGCGGACGAACATCCACGGGCTGCTGCCCTGCTGGTCGGCCAGGCCGACCGCGTCCACCACGACGAACTTGGCCAGCTTGGCCTTCATCGAGTCGGGCAGGAACTTCAGCAGGTACTCGGGTTCGCGGGCGGAGTTGACGACCAGCACCCCGGTGCCGTCCGGCGTGCCGCGCAGGAAGTTGACCGCCTTGACGATCGTCTCCTCGACGAGGACCACCCAGTCGGGGCGGGGATTCTCGTACACGAAGCGGTCCACGATGGGGGAGTCACCGAACCGGGCGTACCGGCGGACCAGGCAGTTGGTGCGGTCCGGGTCGTCTACGTAGTCGCTGACGTTGTCGGCGTAGAGGCCGAGCGCCCGGGCCGCGGCTGCGATGCACGAGGAGACGTCACGCGCCTCCTTGTCCATGATGATGCCGCGGGACCAGACCGTGAGCTCGTGATACACGGCGTCCCCTCCGTGGATAGCAGGGCCAACATTGTATACCGTGGGCAGGATACTGACATGGTCCGACGTGAGCGTGAGCGCGTCAAGGGGTACGGCCCGTCCGATTTCGCTGGTGTTGCCGGGCTGTTACACAGTGATCACCCCGAGGCGGGCGCGCGACGTGGGCATCCTGCCCCGGAACCAGAGCTCCCGGCTCGTGATCAACCGATGGGTGTCGTTGGGGCGACACCAGACGGTTGATCACGAACGGCCGGGCGGGTGACCAGGCGGCTAACGATCTACGGTGGCGTCGGCCGGGTCGGCGGGGACGAGCCCGGCCGACCCGGTGGCGGGCGTCGCTGCCATGGCCCATGATGGGTTAACTCCCGGTCCGGCAAGATCGCGTCACTGGCACGGCAAGGGGACAAATGAGCGACGAGAGCCCGCAGGAACCGCCGCGCGGGCGGCGGGCGCGTGGCTCCGTCGATCCCCGCCCCGCCTACCCGGGTGACCAGCCCGGGCGCGGGTATCCGCCGCCGCAGTACCCCGAGATGGTGCCGGGCCCGCGCAGGCAGGCGGACCCGGAGGGTTCGCGGGCGTTCCGGGAGTACCCGGCGCCGCCGGCCGGCCGAGCCAGGCCTGGGGCAGACCCTGCGCCTGGCGCTGGGCGGCCGGCCCCCGCGGCTGAGGGGGCACCCGGTTACGGTCCCCCGTCTCGGTCTCCGTCTCCGGGGACGTCGTCACCCGGCTACGGGCGGGGGGGTGCGACGGGAGAGTCGTCGCCTGGCCACGGCCCGTACAGCTCTCCAGCCGAGGCGGCGCGCGATTATGGGCGCGGCGGTTCAACGGGCAACGGGACGCGCGGTTACGAGCGTGGTTCGGAAAGCAGTGGGACGCCGGGCTACGGGCGTGGAGGTACCGGGGCGAACGCGACGCGGGGCAACGGGCGCGGAGGTACCGAGGGCAATGGGACGCGGGGGTACGGGCGTCCCGCCGCCCCGGGGGAGGCGCCTGGGT